>JBIJAP010000495.1:0-2698 GCA_044345715.1 Rubrivivax sp. | reverse complement strand
CGCACGAGGTTTGCCCGTACAGCAACGCCACGCGCGGCAACATCAACGTGGTGCTGACGGTGGCCTAAGGCCCCGGCTGGCGCTGCAGCAGCAGCGCCAGCAGCAGGCGCACACGCGCCTGCGCCGGCGTGGCGTCGCCGGCATGCGGCAGCGCGTCGGCGGAGCCCCCGCCTTGCGCGTTGCCCAGCACCTCGCCCACCACGCCGCCCAGCACACAGCGCGAGGCGCGCCAGACGGTGACACCTTGCTGCTGAGCCTGCTCCGCGGCCGACTCCAGCTCGTGGTGCACGCTGCCGTTGCCCGAGCCGGCAACGACGATGCCGCGCGCACCGGCATCCACCAGCGCCAGCAGCGTCTGGCCCCGCGCACCGGCGTGACTGGTAACGATGTCCACCACCGGCCAGTCCGCCAGCGGCTGCGCCAGCACCTCCGCAGCGTGGCCGTCGGGCGCGGGCCAGGCCCGCAGTGGGCGCAGGGCGCCGTCCTGCATCAGCGCCACGGGGCCGGCGTCACCGCCGCCGAACGCATCGACGCGGTAGCCGTGCAGCTTGCGCGCCTCGGTGCCGGCGAACACGCTGCCGCCAAAGGCCAGCAGCACCCCCGTCACGCCGGACATGGTCGCCAGCCTCACGGCATCGAGCAGGTTCTGCGGCCCGTCGGCCGAGGGCGCGGTGGCCGGCCGCATGGCGGCGGTCATCACCACCGGCTTGGTGGCGGCCACGGTGAGCTGCAGGAAGGTGGCGGTTTCTTCGAGCGTGTCTGTGCCGTGCGTCACCACCACGCCGGCCACCTCGGGCCGCGCCAGGTGTGCCGTCACAGTCAGGGCCAGGGCCTGCCAGGTGGCGTGGTCCATGTCGCTGCTGTCGAGCTGCGCCAGAGAGTGCGTCTCCAGCGGCAGCGCAGCCAGCGCCGGCAAGGCGGCCACCAGGGCCTCGGCCTTCAGCGCGCCGGCCTCATAACCGAGGTGGGCGCCCGGGCGCGCGGCGGTGCCGGTCACCACCCCAGCGATGGTGCCGCCAGTGCCGATGACCACGACGAGGGAGCTTGCACTTGGCATCTTGCGCTTTCTGGATGAAACTACAGGCCTGGATGGATTGACAGCCCGCGCATCGCCCCGGGCCCCGCCATGGAAGACAGCCCCAAGCTCACCGCCCGCCAGCAACAGATCCTCGATCTCGTGCAAAGCGCCATCGAGCGCACCGGCGCACCACCCACCCGCGCCGAAATCGCGGCCGAGCTGGGCTTCAAGTCGGCCAACGCCGCCGAAGAGCACCTGCAGGCGCTGGCACGCAAGGGCGTCATCGAGCTGGTGGGGGGCACGTCGCGGGGCATCCGCCTGAAGTCTGACACGCTGCGCGCGCTCAACCAGGCCCGGCTCGACGGCATCGGCAAGCAGTACATGCTGCCGCTGCCGGCCATCGCGCAGCTCACGCTGCCGCTGGTGGGCCGCGTGGCGGCCGGCAGCCCCATCCTGGCGCAGGAGCATGTCGACACCAGCTTCCTGATGGAAGCTTCTATGTGGGCACGCCGCCCCGACTACCTGCTCAAGGTGCGCGGCATGAGCATGCGCGACGCCGGCATCCTCGACGGCGATCTGCTCGCCGTGCAGAAGGCCAAGGACGCCAAGAACGGCCAGATCGTCGTCGCGCGGCTGGGTGACGACGTCACCGTGAAGCGGCTGCGCCGCACCAGCAAGGGCATCGAGCTGATCCCCGAGAACCCCGACTTCCAGACGCTGCTCGTGCCGCTCGATGCCGCCGACTTCGAGCTCGAAGGCATCGCCGTCGGGCTGATCCGCAACACCGTGCTGATGTGATGCAGACGTGATGCAGCCCGCGTTCGCACCTTTGCCCGCTGCCATGCCCGCCATCAACAGGCCGGCCTCTCGCTCCAGCACCCGGCCGCCCAAGGCCCCGCCGCCGCGCAAGGCGGCCACGGCGGCCGAATGCGAGCAGCTCGAGCAGCTGCCCAACATCGGGCCGTCCATTGCCGCCGATCTGCGCCGCATTGGCGTGCTGCATCCGCAGCAGCTGGCCACGGCCGATGCGCTGGTGCTTTACCAGGCCCTGGCGCAGGCCACCGGCAAGCGCCAGGACCCCTGCGTGCTCGATACCTTCATCGCCGCCTGTGCGTTCATGCGCGGCGGCCCGGCCCAGCCCTGGTGGGCCTACACGGCCGAACGCAAGCAGCGCTACGGCGTGGTCTGAGCACGCCGTTCAACGGCCAGGTGCCGGCGTCACCCGCAGCACCGCGGTCGGCTCGCCCTGTGGCCACAGCGGCACCAGTTCACCGCGCGCCCAGGGCCCGATGAGATCGCGGTAGCGCGGCGAGAACACGATGCCGCTCTGCCCGCTGGAGTGCACCACGCCCGACTTCGAGCGGTCGCCCAGGTCGTACACGGCGCGCAGGCTCGCCGAGTGGTCAATGTGGAACAGCGCGCCGGTGCGGCGGTCGGGCCGCAGGCTCACCCGCGTGGCCGACACCGTGTAGGTGTCGTCAGCCATCGGCACGCGCAGCTCGAACAAGCGGTCGAGCCCGCCGACGCGCGAGAACGGCCGGTGCTCGGCGTGCACGCGGTGCGCGTCGCCCCAGCGCCAGGCCGCCACGTCGGTGCCGAAGCGTGCCGACAGCTCATCGAGCGCCCGCGCCAGGGCCGCATCGCTCTGCTGCGCGCAGCTCTCGGCCGCGGGCGTGCTGC
>JBIJAP010000496.1:0-2698 GCA_044345715.1 Rubrivivax sp. | reverse complement strand
AACGGCACCAGCCCGCATTTCGCCGGCGATGTGCGGGCTGGTGCCGTTGCCCGGTGAGCCGTAGCTCAGCTTGCCGGGGTTGCGCTTGGCGTGGGCGATGAACTCGGCGTAAGTCTTGTAGGGCGCATCGGCGCGCACCACCAGGAACAGCTCGAGCCGGGCACCGGCGGCCACCGGGATGAGGTCCTTGGCCGGGTCGTAGGGCATCTTGTTGTTGAGCAGCGGCAGGATGGCAGCCGCGCTGCCTGAGCTGAGCAGGAAGGTGTAGCCGTCGGCCGGGCTCTTGGCCGCGGCGTCGGAGCCGATGATGCCGCCCGCGCCGCCGCGGTTGTCGACCACGATCTGCTGCCCGAGGGCCGCCGCCACCGGCGTGGCCACGGCGCGCGCCACGGCGTCGGGCGAGCCCCCGGCCGGGAAGTTGACGATCAGGCGGATCGGCTTGGCCGCCGGCCAGGCCGGCGTCTGGGCGTGGGCGGGCAGGGCCGAAAGGCCGGCCAGGGCCAGGCCCGAGCCCAGCAGTTGGCGGCGGTTGAAGCGGGGGTCTTGCATGGTTTGTCTCCGTGGGTTGTGCCCGGTTGGCCGGTGCGTTGGGTTCTAGAGATCGATGACGAGGCGCTCGCTCAGCGCCCGCGAGCAGCAGGGCGTGAACTGGTCGCCCGCGGCTTGCTCTTCGGGCGTGAGGTAGTGGTCGCGATGCTCGGGCCGGCCTTCGAGCACCGGCGTCAGGCAGGTGCCGCAGACGCCTTGTTCGCAGCTGGTGGCCAGGAACACACCCGCGTCGGCAATCGCCTGTGCCGCGGTGCAGCCGGCCGGCACCTGCAGTGTGACGCCGCTGCGCGCCAGCACCAGCGTGAAAGCCCGGTCTCCGGCTTGCGGCGCGGTGTCGCCACCGAAGCTCTCCCAGTGCAGTTGCGCCTCGGGCCAGCCCTGGGCGCGGGCGCGGGCCAGCGCGGCGTCCATGAAGCCTTGCGGCCCGCACACGTACAGATGCGTGCCGGGCTCGGGCCGGGCGAGCAGGCGCTCGAAGTCGAGGCGCTGGGCCGCTTCGCCGTCGTCGAGGTGGCGCACGACGCGGTCGCGCCAGGGCGCCTGCTCGAGCCGTTCGATGAAGGGCGTGCGGGCCCGGGAGCGCGTGGCGTGGTGCAGGCTGAAGCTGGCGCCGGCCGCGTGCAGGGTTTCGGCCATGGCCAGCAGCGGCGTGATGCCGATGCCGCCGGCCAGCAGCAGGCTGTGGCGCGCGCCGGGCACGAGCTCGAAGTGGTTGCGCGGGGCCGAGGTGTGCACGCGGCTGCCGGGCTGCAGCTGCGCATGCACGGCCGCCGAGCCGCCGCGCGAGGCCGGCACGCGCAACACGGCAATCTGCCAGCGGTGGGTTTCGCCCGGTGCGTTGCACAGCGAATAAGGCCGCAGCAGAGGCCTGCCTTCGTGCTGCAGCTGCAGCTCGATGTGCGCACCGGCGGTGAAGGGCGGCAGCACCTGCCCGGGCGGCGGGTGCAGCTCGAAGAGGTCGATGCCTTCGGCCAGCGTCTGCCGCGCGGCCACGGTCAGCGCCAGCGGCGCCGCGCTTGCCGGGGTGCCCATCAGGCGGCGGCGGGGATCTGGGCCGATGCCGCCGCGGCCTCGGCGGCGAGCAGGCGGTCGATCAGCCGCCGCGACATCACGCCGCCGCTGTCGATGTTCAGCTTGAGCAGATCGCGCGTCGGGTGCGCGGCCAGGTTGCGCTGCTGCTGCTCGAGCATGGCGCGGTCTTCGCTGAAGATGCGGCCCTGGCCTTCGCGGATGCGGGCGGTGAGCTCGGCGTCGTCGGCGCGGAAGCGCCGGGCCATGCCCCAGAAGTAGTGGATCGAGCCGGCGGTTTCAGGGGTGATGAAGTCCACCACGATGGTGGCCGCCTTGGCGTCGTCGGGGGCCTCGATGCCGCCGCGGCCGGCCAGCGCCACGCCGACCTCGATCATCACGTGGCTCGGCGGCGTGAAGTGGCACACCTGCCAGCGGTCCACCGGCTGGTCGGTGGGCAGCCCGTTCATCGCCAGCGCCTGCTGCCAGAACGGCGGCGCCTGGATCGCGTTCATGGTGCGGCTGGTGATGACCTCGTCGCCGACCATGCGTGTCTGGCTCGGCGTCTCGTCGATCTCGGGCTGGCCGATGCTGTCGGCGTGCACGTAGGTCTCGTGCGTCAGGTCCATCAGGTTGTCGATCATCAGCCGCCACTCGCAGGCGATCTCGTAGCGTCCGCCGCCGTAGGCCCAGCCCGGCTTGACGCCGGCGCCGTCGGCCCAGGGCAGGGCGGGCAGCTGCTCGGGCGAGGCCAGGGCGGGGTCACCCGGCCACACCCACACGAAGCCGGCGTACTCGGCCACCGGCCAGGCGCGGATGGCCGGGAAACCGCGCACGCGCTGCCCGGGCATGGCCACCGTGCGGCCGTCGCAGCCCATGCGCAGGCCGTGGTAGCCGCACACGAGCTCGCCCTCGCAGACGCGGCCCAGCGACAGCGGCGCGCCGCGGTGGGGGCAGAAGTCCTCGAGCGCAGACACGGCGCCGCCAGGGCCGCGGAACAGCACCATGCGTTCGCCGCACACTTGGCGGGCCAGCGGCTGGCCGGCCCCGGAGGGGTCGATCTCATCGGGCGTGGCGGCCACGTACCAGGCGTTGCGGATGAACATGGGCAAGACAGGATGTCGGGTCGAGGAGACTTGAA
>JBIJAP010000494.1:0-2706 GCA_044345715.1 Rubrivivax sp. | reverse complement strand
GCGGTGTCATCACAGTCTCCGAGGTCCGGGGAAAAGTCCCCAGAACCAAGGTACGACTCACCGACCCAAGAAACTCACGGCGCACCACCACCGCGTCAGCGGTTTAGTTCAACGCCATTTATGGACTGAACACGGTCCAATGGCCGCGCTGCTTTGTTCCACGATGCCGGTGTGCTGGCTACGGCGTGTTGGGCACAATCGACGCCGTTAGCACGCGGCGGAATAGTGCTAACGAGATTGGGGCTAACGAGACAGGGGCTAATGAAAATGATGCGACGTCTTCGCTTACGCAACGGCCTCGTTGTGTTATTGGGTCTGCTTTGCTCGGCATCTTGGGCCCAAACGCCGGTGGTGGACCGGTCGCCCGCTGCGGTTGCAGCAGCCGCCGCCGCCGCGAGCGTGCCCGCCGAGGCCTTCTTCAAGAACCGGGACGTGCTTGATGCGCAGTTGTCGCCTTCGGGAACTCAACTCGCGCTCACCACGGCGGCAGGCGTCAAGAGAGTGGCGTTGGCGGTCATCGACCTGGCGCCTGGCGGCAAGGCGGTCCGAGTGGCCCACTTCATCGACGTCGATGTGGTGGAGTTCAGCTGGGTCAACAACAACCGCCTGATCTTCAGCGTGGCCGATCTCGAGTCTGGGAGCGGCGAAGACCGCCGCTCGGCGCCCGGTCTGTATGGCGTTGATGCCGACGGCAAGAACCTGCGCCAGCTTGTGGCGCGCGGTTCGGAGCCCGTGGTGGTGGAAGGCGGACGCTTCACGCGAGAGGTCTTGCCCTACAACCACGTGCTGCTGAAGGTGCCGCTGCCTGAGCTTGGCGTTGAAGCCGACGAGGTCATTGTCGGAAGGTTGAACTTCGATGGCCACAACGATGTCAGCGAGGTGTTGCCACTGCGGCTGAACACCCGCAACGGCCGAACGCGCCTGATGGACCTGGATGCGCCGCGCGGCACCGTGGGCTGGCTCTTTGACAGTGCCGGTGAGGCCCGCGTTGCCGTCGCGCGGCGGCAAGGACAGCAACTGATCCATTGGCGTGGCCCTGGCCAGACGGAATGGCAATTGCTGAACCAGGCGGACTCGTTGCGTGCCTCCTTCAGCCCCCACCATGTTGACGATGCCGGCAACCTGTACGTGACGCAGCGCCGGGGCCCGCAGGGCTATGGCGAGCTTGTCCAGTACGACTTCGATCGCCGCGAGCCGGCACAGGCCGCCTGGGTATCCACGCCCGGTTTCGACTACAGCGGCACGGTTCTCCTCACGAGGCGAGGCGGTTCCGCGGCCGGTGTGCGCGTCGTCACCGACGCAGAGCAGACGGTGTGGTTCGACCCGAAGATGAAGGCCTTCCAGGCGCTGGTGGACCAGCGCTTGTCGGGCACTGTGAACCGCATCAGCTGCCGGCGCTGTGGTGAACCGAACATGGTGGCGCTGGTGCGCCAGTTCTCCGACCGGCACCCTGGGCAGCTCTGGGTCTACACGGCGGCCGACCAGCGGTGGCTCGGCGTGGCCCAGGTCAATGCGGGCATCGACCCGCGGCTGATGGCCTCCGTCGACTTTCACCGCATCAAGGCGCGTGATGGGCGTGATCTGCCCGTGTGGTTGACCCTGCCCATTGGCCGCCAAGCGGGACGCCCGGGCCCGGCTGTGGTGTTGGTACACGGCGGGCCCTGGGTTCGCGGGGGCAACTGGGAGTGGAGCGAAACCGAGCAGTTCCTGGCCTCGCGCGGCTACCTTGTCATCAGTCCGGAATTCAGAGGCAGCCAGGGCTACGGTCAGGCGCACTTCGAAGCCGGGTGGAAGCAGTGGGGCCGCGCCATGCAGGACGACGTGGCCGACGCTGTGCTTTGGGCCCAAGCGCAAGGCCTGGCCGACAAGCGGGTGTGCATTGCTGGCGCCAGCTATGGCGGCTACTCCACGTTGATGGGCCTGGTGCGCCACCCTGAGCTGTACCGCTGTGGGGTCGCCTGGGTGGCTGTGACTGATCCCTTTCTCCTCCTTGAAGGGTCTTGGTGGATCAACGACGACACGAGCAGGTCGGACCGCCGTTACTCGTTGCCGCAGATGGTCGGTGACGCCAAGGCCGATGCGGAGATGTTGACCAGCGTGTCGCCCGTGGCCCAGGCAGACCGGATCCTCGCCCCCTTGCTGCTGGCCTTTGGCGAAGCCGATCAGCGTGTGCCCCTGGCCCATGGCAAGCGGCTGCGCGACGCTCTGCAAAAGGCCGGGCGTGACCCGCTGTGGGTGGTCTACCCCGACGAGGGCCACTCCTGGCGCTTGCCACAAACCAGAGCCGACTTTGCGCGACGCATGGAGAGGTTTCTCGCCGAGCACTTGAAGTAGGGCCCGCGGAGGTGATCAGTTCCCGGCCGCCAAGCGCCGCTCACGGCGACTGTGTGATCGCGCCTCCCCTCGATCCGCTCCAACCCGGGTACTCAACGCTGTGTCCAAGGGCTAGAGTCCGGTTCGCCCAATTGGCCGTACAGGCGCGGGGGGGTATGGCGACGCAACGGTCCAAGCCCTGTATGGTGCGCCGCGCCTGACTGGCCAACGGTAGCCAAACTCAGGCGGCCCATGGGCGCAGACCGCAACCGCCACCCGCACCCCAAAACACCACTTTCAAACGGAGACTCGCATGCTCAAACACCGTCGTCACCTGCTGGGCCTGGCTGCTGCCGCGCCTGTTTCGGCCCTTCTGTCTGGCCGCGCCTTCGC
>JBIJAP010000493.1:0-2715 GCA_044345715.1 Rubrivivax sp. | reverse complement strand
TCGGACTTGTACTTCAGCGAGTTCATCGCCGCATTGCGCAGCAGCGTGATGATCGGAATGAAGAACTGCGGCCGCACCACATACATCTTCGGGTAGCGGTGGAACACGTCGACGATGCCGCCGTTGTAGAGCTCGCTGTCGGGCTCGAGCAGCGACACCAGCACGGCGTACTCGCAGCCCTTCTCGGTGCGGTCGCGGTCGAGCTCTTTCAGGAAGTCCTCGTTGCTCTTCTTGGTGGCGGTACCGTCGCTCTCGTTTTTCATCTCGAACATGATCGAGACGATCTCGGTGCCGTTCTCGTCGCTCTCGCGGAAGATGTAGTCGCCCTTGCTGCCGCTGCGCGCGTCGTTGTCCTTCTCGAAGTAGGCGCGCGCAAAGGCGGTGGCGCGGATGCGGTTGAACTCGGTCTCGCAGTGCTGCTCGAGCGTCTCGCCCACCATCTTGGTCGACAGGCGCGCCTTCATGTCGCGCAAGCGCTCGATCGCGTCGTCGCGGTCCTTGATCTGGGTGTCGTACTTGTCCTTCAACGACTTCTCGGCCAGCTGCTTTTCGAGCGCGGCGCGCTCCAGGCCGTCCTTCAGGCGCGCGATCTCGGCGTCCTTGGCGGCGGCGGCCTGCTGCAGTTCGTTGGCGCGCAGGGCCTCGGCCAGGCGGGCTGCCGACTGCTGATCGAGCTTGGCCTGCGACAGCTGCTGCTGCAGGCGGTCGCGCTCTTTCTCCACCGCGTTCAGCGCCTCGGCCACGGCAAGCTTGCGTGCCACCTCGCCCGCATCCAGGCGCGCCCGCAGGCCCTGGATCTCGGCGTCCTTGGCGGCGGCGGCGCGCTGTGATTCGCTGGCCGCCTTCGCCGTTGCCAGCTCGACGGCGTTGCGCTTGTCCTTCTCGGCCAGCGCGAGCCGCTCGTGCAACTGCTGCTCGAAGGCGTCATCGCGCACCTGCTTCAGGATGTCGGCGTAGCCGGCTTCGTCGATCTTGAAGGCTTTGCTGCAGTGCGGGCAGATGATGTCGTGCATGGTCTCCGTCCTCGAGTTGACATGCCGGCCCGGCCGGCACTGCCGTGGAGTGTCGCCGCTGGCCGAGGGCGTTGGGCCAGAGCTCCGTCACCCGCAAAGGTGCCGGCTACACGCCTGTCGATCGTGGCGCACCTAATCGACTGCGACTGGCCATGCCATCGCATCCCAAGAGGCTTTGAGCGCGCCGCATGCTGGTGGCGACTGGTCCTTTGCAAGGCGATCGCGCTTGTGTCGGGCGTCTTTCGACCCTCAAGAGCCGGCAGGCCTTCGATGGCGGACACGCGGCGCGACGTGCATGCCCAGTAGGCCCGGCGCCTGCGTCAGATCACCACTTGCGCGTGGGGTAGCGACCTCGTCGTCCCGGGCACTCTGAGACCGCGTCGCCCGGTGACCTTGAAGTTGCGGTCGCGTGTGGCCCGCCCACCGCGCTGCGCTTGTGAGCGGCGCGATGGTGGCCCTCGTTAACCATGATTGATTTATTTATTGATGTTTATAAAGTCATCACATCACACCGCCCCTTGACCATGGCCACGACACCCACTATCGCCGAGATCGCTCGCTTGGCCGGCGTGGGCACCGCAACGGTTGACCGCGTGCTCAACCGGCGCCCCGGCGTCAATGCGGAAACGGTCGATCGGGTGATGCAGGTGGTGGCCACGCTCGGTGCGAAGCCGCAACCCGGGCGCCCGCGCCGTGGCGAGAACTTCCGATTTGCCTACGTGTTGCCCGACGACGCATCGCCGTTCTTCGGCCTGATCGACAGGCAGATTGCTCAGTCCGCAGGGGACTTCCGGCACCAGCACATCACCGAAGTCACCCATCGGTTGGACGCCAGGGACCCGGCACGATTTGCCGCGGACCTGGCGACATTGGGTGACTGCCACGGCATCGCCTTGCTGGCGCCGGACTTGCCACCCGTCAAGCTGGCGATCAACGAACTGGTCCGAGCCGGCGTGCACGTGGTGACGCTCTTTTCCGATGTGGCCGGCTCGATGCGCGAAACCTACATCGGTGCCGATAGCCGCGCCGCTGGCCGCACAGCAGGCTTGTTGCTAGCGCGCATGGCGCAGCCCGATGTGCGCGACACGCTGCTGCTGTGCTCGCAGGCCACTCGCATGTCGGCCGAGATTGAACGTCGGGTCGGCTTTGCGCAGGTGCTCGAGGAGCGATTCCCCCAGTTGCGGATGGTGCGCGTACCCGACTTGCCGCCCGATGCAGCCGGGGCCGAGCAGGCGCTGACCGAGTTCCTTGCCGGCTACGTCAATGCTTCGCGTGTGGCCGGCATCTACAACGTGGGCTCAGGCGCTGCTGGCGTCGTGCAAGCGCTCGTCAAGAGTGGCATGGCGACGCAGGCCGGCGCGATCGCTCACGACCTGACCGACACGCACCGGACGCTCTTGACGAACGGCGCGCTGTCCTACCTCCTGCACCAAGACATCCACTACTGCGTACTGGCCGCGGCGCGTGTTCTGCGCGCCCAGTGCGAAAACGTACGTGGCGCCCTCAACGTCGCGCAACCGCGCATTGAAATCCTGACCGCTGAAAACCTGGACTGAGCGGATGTCGGATGTGTGCCCAAGAGAGTCCATACACCCCAACGGAGACTTCATGAACATGAAACACAGAACGCTGGCGGGGCTTCAGGCCCTGGCCGCTGCCGCTGCCTTGTTGCTGGGCGGCACCGCTGCTCATGCGCAGGACA
>JBIJAP010000491.1:0-2722 GCA_044345715.1 Rubrivivax sp. | reverse complement strand
ACCACCGCCTTGAGCATCTGCAGGTTCTCGGGCTTGCTCGGGTCCGGGTGGTGGTTGGGAAAGTCGCCATCGACCTTGCTGTAGAGGTCGATCACTTCGCAGCCCAGGGCCTTCAGGATGGCCGGGACGCTGGCACCCGGAATGCCGTTGCCACTGTCGACGACGATCTTCATCGGCCGGCTCAGCCGGCAGTCACCGACGATGCGCGCCGCGTACTCGGCGCCGATGTCCATGCGCGCGCTGCGGCCCTTGGCCACCGTGTAGTCCTCGGCCTCGATCCGGCGCTTGAGCTTCTGGATGTCTTCGCCGTAGATGGCGCGGCCCGACATCACCATCTTGAAGCCGTTGTAGTCCTTCGGGTTGTGGCTGCCCGTGACCTGGATGCCGCTGGTGCAGCCGTGCTTGGCGCGCGTGGCGGCCACGTAGTACAGCATGGGTGTGGTCACCGGGCCGAGGTCGACGACATCAAGGCCCGTGCTCTGCAGACCGCGCACCAGCGCCGCCGTCAGCCCGGGGCCCGACAGGCGCCCGTCGCGGCCCACGGCCACCGCACGCTCGCCAGCGGCGCGGGCCTCGCTGCCAAAGGCGCGGCCCAGGTGCTCGGCAAAGGCCTCGTCGACGTTCTTGCCGACGATGCCGCGGATGTCGTAGGCCTTGAAGATGCTCGGGTCGATGCGCATGGGCGGGGCGTGGGTTGGTGGCTTGGGGTCGGGCGATTGTAGGAAGGGCGGCCCGGCGGCCTGTCGATCCGCCGCCCGTCCAGGCCGACGACAAGTACACCTGCGTGCGCACCGCCGACCGCGAACTGCTCATCCGCAGCCCCATTGCCGAACTGGCGCAGCAGCTCGACCCGGCCGACTTCGTGCAGGCGCACCGCAGCACCATCGTCAACCTGCGCCACCTGGCCGGCACACGGCGCGACGAAGCCAGCCGCCTTTACCTGCGCATCAAGGGCCAAGCGCAGGAACTGCCGGTGAGCCGCGCCTATGTGCACTTCTTCAAGTCCATGTGATGCCCGCCCAGGAGCACCGACGATGACACTGATGATGCCCCCCGGCCTGGCCTGGACCCTGTTGCTGCTGGCCGGCCTGCTGGGGTGGTGTGGGTGATGACGATGAAGGCCGCCGCCGGCTTCACCAAGCCCGACTGGGCCGTGGCCACGATGGTGGCAGCGGGCTGACGAGGCACGGGCTGACAGGTCCGGAAACGGCGAGTCGGCAGCGCGCCGGTGGCGACAATGCCGGCATGCTTGCAGACGCCGCCCTCGACGCCGACTCGGCCTATCTCGCGCTGAAGGCCCGCGATGCGCGCTTCGACGGGCGCTTGTTCGTGGGCGTCACCAGCACCGGCATCTACTGCCGCCCGGTGTGCCGCGTGCGCACGCCGCGCCCGGAGAACTGCCGCTTCTTCGCCACGCGCGAGCGTGCCGAGGCAGCCGCCTTTCGGCCGTGCCTGAAGTGCCGGCCCGAGATCGCGCCGGGGCTGTCGGCGATGGACAGCTCGGCCACGCTGGCCGATGCCGCGGCGCGCGCCATCGAGCAGGCCGTGCACGCCGGCGAGCCGCTGCGGCTGCCGCAGGTGGCCGACCGCCTGGGCGTAACCGACCGCCACCTGCGCCGCATCTTCGCCGCCGCGCATGGCGTCTCGCCGCTGAGCTACCTCTCGACGCAGCGCCTCCTGCTGGCGAAGCAGTTGCTCACTGACACCGCGATGCCCGTCACGCAGGTGGCGCTGGCCAGTGGCTATGCCAGCCTGCGGCGCTTCAATGCGGCGTTTGCCGAGCACTACCGCCTGCAGCCCACCCAGCTGCGGCGCGAGCAGCCGGCGGGCGGCGCCGCGCAGGGCCTGCGCCTGGCCTACCGCCCGCCGCTGGATGCCGAGGCGCTTTTCGGCTTCTTCGCCCGGCGGCAGCTTGAAGGCGTGGAGCAGGTCGACGTGGCGCGCGGCCTGCTGCGCCGCACGTTGGCCTGGCCGGCGCCTGAGGGCACGGCGCCACGCCACGGCTGGATCGAGGTGCAGCTCCAACCGGGGCGCGACGAACTTCGGCTGCGCACCAGCAGCAACCTGAGCCCGGTGCTGGGCGCCGTGATCCGCCGCGTGCGCCACGCCTTCGACCTGGACGCCGACCCGGCGCGCATCGACCCCGTGCTGGCGCAACTGCCGCTGCCGCCGCGCCCGGGCCTGCGCCTGCCGGGCACTCTGGACGCCTTCGAGACGGCGGCCCGCGTCATCCTCGGCCAGCAGGTCACCGTGAAGGCCGCGCGCACGCTGGCGGCGCGGCTGGTGCAGCGCTTCGGCGAGCCGGTGGACACGCCCTTCGAGGGCTTGTCGCGGCTGTTCCCCAGCGCGGCCACCATCGCCGCGGCCCGTGCCGAAGACATCGGCACGCTGGGCATCGTGCGCCAGCGTGTGAAGGCGCTGCAAGCACTCGCGCAGGCGCTGGTCAAAGGCCATTTGCGGCTCGAGCCCGGCGCCTCGGTCGACGACACGCTGGCCGCGCTCGTCGCCCTGCCCGGCATCGGCGACTGGACGGCCCAGGTGATCGCGATGCGCGCGCTGGCCTGGCCCGATGCCTGGCCCGTGGCCGACATCGGCCTGATGAACGCCCTCGGCACACGCGACCGTGCCGAGCTCCTGGCACGAGCCGAACCCTGGCGCCCCTGGCGCGCCTACGCCGTGATGCGGCTGTGGCAACACATCGAGGTCCCGACATGAATCCGCA
>JBIJAP010000490.1:0-2726 GCA_044345715.1 Rubrivivax sp. | reverse complement strand
AAAGGCCCAAAAGGGCCGAATTTGTGAGTCGTGACAAGCACTTGGCTACGCCACGCCTTAAGTCAGGGTGCGGAACTTCAGCCTAATGGGTGGTATCGCGGCGCTTCATATCGGTCTGAAGCCGCAGGCCTAGCAGCGACCTGCTTCGTCATGAAGCTCAGCCTGCATGACGGAATACAGCCTTCAGACGCAGCGGAACGGCTGCAGTGGTGCTCGAGCTCACGACCGTATGGCGCAACCGGACGGCACCCCTCACCTGATTCTTCAGAACCGGATCGCCGCCTTCACCGTGTAGCCCGTGGCCTTGCCGGTGCGCTCGGCCTCCAGCACCAGCGCCAGCGGCACCAGCGCGATGTTCACGCCGACAAAGCGCCTGGCCAGCGTCAGGCTCTCGCTGCGCAGGCTGCTGCCCGGCGCGGCCGCGTCCACGCGCACGGTGCCGATGCCAGCGTAGGGCGTGAGGAAGGCGAAGCCTTTGCTGATGGACAGGTCGGCGCCGACGGTGTCCATGTCCAGGTCTTCCACACCCGACAGGCGCGTGCCCGACACGCGCACGGCCAGCGCCGGCAGCACCGCGCTGCCGGCCACGAAGGCCCAGCGCAGCTCGCCCCCCACCGCACGCACATTGGTGCCCGGCAGCTGCATCAGCGTGGCGCCGATGTCGATGTCGAAGGGCAGGCCCTTGTGCACGCGCAGGCTGGCCACCGGCAGCGCCTTCGGGATGCTCGCGCCGCCAGCGGCCTTGCGCAGCACATCGCGGTTGGAGACCTCGGTGACACCGGCCGTGACGCCGATGTCGAAGCCGATCAGGCCCAGGCTCTCGGCCGGGATCACACCCTTGTAGGACGTGGCGGCGCCGACGTCTTCGCTGAAGGCGCGGAACTCGGCCTGGTTGAGCAGGCGGACGAAGTTGAAGTCAGCGGCGCGCACGGGGGCCGGGGCCCAGGTCAGCGCGAGGGCGGCCCACGTGGCGGGTGCCAGGGCAATCAAGGAGCGTTTCATGCAGGGGCCTCGATGGCGGGCGGCGACATGCGGCCCGCGTGGCTACCATTCTGGTTGCCAGGCCGAGGCAGCGGCATGACGGGCTCCTCCGGCAAGCGGAGGCGCTTTGGCGCGGTGGGGCTGGGCTGTGGCTGATCGGTTCGGCCGGTACAGCCGCTTCGGCCCAGCCGCTCGCTGAGCCCCGCCGCGCCCGCGGCCCGTCAGCCCGAGCGCGCCCACCAGCCGTCGTCGAACTGCCCCTGCAGCCAGTTGACAAAGCTCACGACCTTGGCCGGCACCTGGCGCGGGCTCGGGAACACGGCGTGGATGGGCTGCACCGGCAGCGCGTGGCGCTCCAGCAAAAGCACGAGCTCATCGCGCGCCAGCGAGGCCTGCGCCACGTACAGCGGCAGCGCCGCCACACCCATGCCGGCGCGCGCCGCCGCCAGCAGCGCCGAGAGGTTGTTGCTGCGCAGCGGGCCTTTCACGGCCACGCTGGCGCTGCGGCCGTCGGCGCCGGTGAAGTGCCAGCGCTCGTCGCCCTGCACGGTGCTGTAGATCAGCGCGCGGTGGCGCGCCAAGTCGTCGGGCCGCTTCGGCGTGCCGGCCTCGGCCAGGTAGGCGGGCGCCGCCACCAGCGCCCAGGGGTTGGTGCCGAGGTAGCGCGCGCCCAGCGATGAATCGGCCAGCCGACCCATGCGCAGCGCCAGGTCGATGCCCTGCTCCACCAGGTTGACGTAGCGGTCCTCGAAGCCCAGGTCCACCGTCACCTCGGGGTGCTGCTGCATGTAGCGCAGCACCAGCGGCACCAGCACGCGGCGGCCGAAGGCCACCGAGCTGTTGATGCGCAGCGTGCCCTGCACGCGGCTGCTCATCAGCGCCGGCAGGTGGTCGGCCTCTTCCAGTTGCAGCGCGATGGCCTTGCAGCGGTCGTAGTAGGCCACGCCCACCTCGGTGGGCGTGACGCCGCGCGTGCTGCGGTGAAAGAGGCGCGCGCCCAGGCGCTTTTCGAGCTGCGCGATGTGCTTGGTGGCCGTGGGCTGCGTCACGCCCAGATCGGTGGCGGCGCGCGTCAGCGAGCCGGTCTCGCAGACGCGGACGAAGAGCTGCAAGCCCTGGATGCGGTCCATGCCGTCATTCCACCATGGAATGGCAGCTATCGGCGACGTGGTCTTCCCGGCCGCCGCCTGCGCCCCGACGATGCGCAGCGAGACAAGCAACCGCCGACAGGAGACACAACGATGGCAAAGATGAAGGCCGCCATGGCCGCCGTGCTGGTGATGGAAAAGGAAGGCGTCTCGGTCGCCTTTGGTGTGCCCGGCGCGGCGATCAACCCGCTGTACGCCGCGCTGCGCGAGCGCCAGAGCATCGCCCACATCCTGGCCCGGCACGTCGAGGCCGCCAGCCACATGGCCGAGGGCTATACGCGCGCCAAGGCCGGCAACATCGGCGTGTGCATCGGCACCAGCGGCCCGGCCGGCACCGACATGATCACGGGCCTGTATTCGGCGCAGGCCGACAGCATCCCCATCCTGTGCATCACCGGCCAGGCGCCACGGGCGCGTTTGCACAAGGAAGACTTCCAGGCCGTCGACATCGAGAGCATCGCCAAGCCCGTCACGAAGATGGCCCTCACGGTGATGGAGCCGGCGCAGGTGCCGCGCGCCTTCCAGCAGGCCTTCCACCTGATGCGCTCAGGCCGCCCGGGCCCGGTGCTGATCGACCTGCCGTTCGATGTGCAGATG
>JBIJAP010000489.1:0-2729 GCA_044345715.1 Rubrivivax sp. | reverse complement strand
GCCAGCGCCGCCACGTCTTCTGGAGCCAGCGTGCCGTCGCTGACGGTGCTGTGGCTGTGGAGATCGGCGTTGGTGAGGTGGTGATCCACGGCCGGCGCCGTCAACGTTCGAGCCGCAGTGTGCGGCCGCAGCGCGCAGCCAGCGATTCGTCGTGCGTGACGACGACGAAGGCCGTGCCGTCGCGCGCCGCCAGCTCCAGCATCAACTCGAACACGCTGGCCGCGGTGCCGCGGTCGAGGTTGCCGGTGGGCTCGTCGGCCAGCACGCAGGCCGGCCGCGTGACGAGCGCACGCGCAATGGCCACGCGCTGGCGCTCGCCGCCCGAGAGCTCGGCTGGGTGGTGCGCCAGGCGCGCGCCCAGGCCCACGCGCTCGAGCATCTGCGCCGCCACGGCGCGCGCCGTGGCCACGCTGTCGCGGCGGATGCGCAGCGGCATCGCCACGTTGTCGAGGGCACTGAACTCGGGCAGCAGGTGGTGGAACTGGTAGACGAAGCCGAGATGCCGGTTGCGCCAGACGCCTTGCTCGGCCGCGCTCATCGAGGTGAAGTCACGGCCCATCAGCTCGACCCGGCCGCTGGTGGGCGTGTCGAGCCCGCCCAGCAGGTGCAGCAGCGTGCTCTTGCCCGAGCCGCTGGCGCCGACGACGGCCAGCGTCTCGCCGTGCTTGACTTGCAGGCTCAGGCCGCGCAGCACGGTGACGTCGATGGCGCCCTCGCCGCGGCCCTCGCGGAAGCGCTTGTGCAGCTCGAACGCGGTCAGCACCACGGCGTCGGTTTGCGCTTCACTCATAGCGCAGCGCCTCCGCCGGGTTGACGCGGCTGGCGCGCCAGCTCGGGTAGATCGTGGCCACGAACGCCAGCACCAGCGAGGTCACGATCACCGGCACGATGTCCGAGGCCATCGGCTCGCTCGGCATGCGGCTGATGAGGTAGATGCTGCCGGGCAGGAAGGCCATGCCGAGCGCGCGCTCGATGGCCGGCACGATGACGTCGACGTTGAAGGCCACGAGCAGGCCCAGGCCGCAGCCGGCCAGCGTGCCGATGATGCCGGCCGTGGCCCCTTGCACCATGAAGATGCCCATGATGGACCGCGGACTCGCCCCCAGCGTGCGAAGGATGGCGATGTCGGCGCGCTTGTCGGTCACCGTCATCACCAGCGTGCTGACCAGGTTGAAGGCCGCCACCGCGACGATGAGCGTGAGGATGATGCCCATCAGCCGCTTCTCGATCTGCACCGCGTCGTACCAGTTGCGGTTGATGCGCGTCCAGTCGCGCACGAAGACATCAGCGCCCATGCGGTTCTGCAGCTCGGTGCCGGCGAGGCGGGCGTCCATCACGTTCGACAGGCGCAGCTGCACGCCGGTGGGCCCCTCGACGCGGAACAGGCGCGCCGCGTCGTCGACGTGGATGAGCGCCAACGCGCTGTCGTACTCGTAGTGCCCGGCCGAGAAGGTGCCCACCAGCGTGAACTGGCGCAGACGCGGCACCACGCCGGCCGGCGTGGTCTGGCCGCCGGGGGCGACGATGGTGATCTTGTCGCCGATGTCGGCGCCCAGCAGCCGGGCGAGCTCGCTGCCGACCACGATGTTCCATTCGCCGGGTTTCAGCTGCGCGAGCAGCGCCTCGCTTTGGCGCGCGAGGTCGGTGACCTTGCCTTCTTCGGCGGGGTCGATGCCGCGCACGACGGCGCCGCGCAGGTCGTCACCGCGGCCGAGCAGCGCCTGTGCTACGACGAAGGGCGCCGCGCCGATCACGCGCGGGTCTTCGGCGGCCTTGGCCGCGGTGGCCTTCCAGTCGGGCAGGGCGCCACCAGCGCTGTCCATCACCTCGACGTGCGCGACCACGCTGAGCATGCGGTCGCGCACCTCCTTCTGGAAGCCGTTCATCACGCTGAGCACGATGATCAGCGCGGCCACGCCGAGCGCGATGCCGAGCACCGAGATGGCGCTGATGAAGGAGATGAAGCCGTTGCGCCGGCCGCCGCGGCCGGCGCGTGTGTAGCGCCAGCCGATCTGCCACTCGAAGGGGCCGTTCATGCGGCTGACGGAGGGGCGGAGGTGGGGGCACTCATGGGGCGCGGATGCTACCCGAGGGGTCTGCCGCCGACCGTGCGCTGCACGGCATCACCGGCTGCGCCCGGGATAATCCGCCGATGCACCTGATCGTCCCTTTTGCCGCGCCCCTGCCCGAAGAAGGCCGGGCCGCCGCACGAACGCTGGCGCGCCCGGTGCTGGCCGCGCTGCGCGACAGCCTCGTCGAGCAGGCGCGGGATGACGGCGACGAGTGGTCGCTGTCGCCCCCGCACGAACGCGCCTGGGCCCGCGCCGTGGGCTGGGCCGGAGCCGACGGCGCGCTGCCGTTTGCCGCCCAGGCGGCCGCGGCGGCCGGCATCGACACCGGCGATCTCGCCTGGGCCCGGCTCACGCCCGTGCACTGGCACCTGGGCACCGAGCAGGTGAGCCTGGTCGACCCCGCGCAGCTGGCGCTGGACGAAGCCAGCTCGCGCGCACTGCTCGAGGCCGTGCGGCCGCTGTTCACCGGCGACGGCTGGCAGATGGACGGCTGGACGATGGCCTGGGGCGAGACGGGCGCCTGGTACGCGGCCCACGAGAGCCTGGCCGAGCTGCCCACCGCCAGCCTCGACCGCGTGATCGGCCGCAACGTGGACGCCTGGCTGGGCAGCAACACCGCCGCGCGCCCCTTGCGGCGGCTGCAGGCCGAGCTGCAGA
>JBIJAP010000081.1:0-11050 GCA_044345715.1 Rubrivivax sp. | reverse complement strand
TCCGTCGTCGTGCCGGTGCGCATGCTCGTGCTCCAGCGCCTCGTGCTCGTGTTCGTGGCCGTGCGACTCGGCCAGGTGCAGCACCACGCCGGCCAGCATCAGGGCACTGCCCAGTGCCATCCACATGCTGGCCGAGCGGTCGCCGATCGCCACGGCCAGCGCTGCGCCGATGAAGGGCGCAAAGGCAAACACCGAGCCCGTGCGGGCGGCCCCGAAGGCCCGCTGGGCCAGCAGGTACAAACGCAGGCTCAGGCCGTAACCCGTGGCGCCGATGGCCAGCAGCGCCAGCGCGGCGCCTCCCGCCGGCGAGGGCTCGCCGAAGAGCACCGCCAGCAGCGTGGTTGCGGTCGCACCCAACAGGGCCTTGGCCATGACCACCTGTCCGGGGTCGCGCTCGGCCAGCGCACGCGACAGCGTGTTGTCCACGCCCCAGGCCGCGGTGGCCAGCAGCACCGCCATCAGGCCACAGAACTGCGCGCCCCCGCACGGCCCTGGTCGAGAACCAGCACCATGCCGCCGGCCAGCAGCAGCGCCATCGCCGCCCAGACGCGGCCGTCCATGGTTTCGCGGTACAGGCGCCACGCGAGCACCGCCGTAAACAGGGCCTCCAGCGTCAGCATCAAGGAGGCGCTGGCGCCGCTCGTGTTCTGCAAGCCCCAGGCCAGGGCCACCGGACCGACCACCGCGCCGAAGAAGGCCATCGCCACCAGCCGTGGCAGATCGGCCCGCTGCAGACGGGCCTCGCGGTCGATGCGCTGGCGCGACAGCAAGCCGAAGGCCGCCGCGCCGGCATACAGCAACGCCGCCGTGCTGAAGGCGCCGAGCCCCGCGCCGAACTGCTGCACCAGCGGTGTGCTGATGCCGAACAGCGCCGCGGCCAGCAGCGCCAGCAGGCCGCCCCGCAGGGCCGGCATACGCAGGGCGGACGACACCGTCTACTTGACGGTGAAGCGTACCGTGATGGCCTTCTTCGACGCCGTCGACAGCGCCGCGACGACCTTCGCCCCTGCGGCCAGCTTGACGCCCTTGGCCTCGAGCCTGTCGCCCGACACGGCGAGTTCGGCCTCGGTCTTCTCGCTGCCCTTGAGCACGGTCAGTTTGCCGGTCATGCCGGTGGGCGGCATCGGCTTGCCGTGGTCGTCGATGTAGATCACCGCGCCGGCGGCCGTGCCGACCAGCTCGAAGTTCAGATCGCTGGCGGTGGCCACGACCCCGCCGTGCCGGGCCTTGGCCTCGCCGTGGGCCATCGCGAAGTTGAAGGACAGCGCCGAGAGGCCCAGCACCGCCACGGCCAACAGTCGGTTCATCACTTGTTCGGTCTCCTTCATGGGTGCGGCGCTCTGGTGCAGGCGGCGCCGCGGGTGCCTGGTGGTTTTACCTGAAGAGCCGCTCAGAAGACCTCCTGGCGGCCGGCGGTGGACGCCGCATCGGACTCGGGATCGGGCCTGGCGAGCCGGGCCGTCGCCTTCTCGCCGAAGAGCCAGAACAGCACCGGCGTCAGCAGCGTGTCGAGCAGCGTCGAGCTCACCAGCCCGCCGAAGATGACCACCGCCACCGGGTGCAGGATCTCCTTGCCCGGCGCATCGGCGGCCAGCAGCAGCGGCGTCAGCGCGAAGGCCGCCACCAGCGCCGTCATCAGCACCGGCGTCAGGCGCTCCAGCGAGCCGCGCACGATCATCGCCTGCGAGAAGCTCTCGCCCTCGAACCGGCACAGGTTGATGTAGTGGCTGATCTTCAGGATGCCGTTGCGCGTGGCGATGCCGGCCAGCGTGATGAAGCCCACCATCGACGCCACCGACAGGCTCACCCCGGCGATCCACATCGCCACCACCGAGCCGATCAGCCTTGTGGCCGCCTCCTGGGCCTGGAACTGGCCCTCCAGGCTGATGAAGTTGCCGCTGGGCAGCGGCGTGGCGTCGATGATGCGGCGGATGTCGGCGATCACGCGGCCCATGTCGCCGCCATCGGTGTTGGCATAGACGATGATGCGGCGGCGGCCGTTCTCGCGGCCGATCTGGTTGGGCCCGTCGGTCTCTTCCACGGTGGCGATGCTCGACACGGGCACGCGGCCCGCGGGCGTGTCGATCAGCGTGCGTGCCAGGTCCTGCGGGCTGCGCTGGTTGTCGGGCAGGCGCAGCACCAGCTCATAGCGGCGCGGGCCGTCGACGATCTGCGCACCATGAGCGCCATCGGTCAGCGCCTGCAGCACACGGATGGCCTCGCCCGGTGCCAGGCCCAGCTGCGCGGCCTTGCGGTGGTCCAGCCGCACGGTGATCTGCGGAATGAGCACCTGCTTTTCGACCGTCAGGTCCACCAGGCCCGGCACGGTGGCCAGTTGCGCGCGCATCTGCTCGGCCAGGCCGCGCAGCGTGTCGGTGTCGTCGCCGAAGATCTTGAGCGCCACCTGCGCGCGCACGCCCGAGAGCAAGTGGTCGAGCCGGTGGCTGATGGGCTGGCCGATGGCCACCTGCGCCGGCAGGGTGGCGAGCCGGCCGCGGATGTCGGCCAGGATGGCCTCGAGCTCGCGGGCCGAGCCGTCGCCGCGGCGCAGGTCGACCTCGATCTCGGTCGAGTGCACGCCCTCGGCGTGTTCGTCCTGCTCGGCACGGCCGGTACGGCGGCCCACCTGGGTGACCTCGGGCACCTCGCGGATCAGCGTCTCGGCCAGCGCGCCCACGCGGTTGGCCTCGGCCAGCGAGGTGCCGGGCTGCATCAGCAGGCCGAGCACCAGCGAGCCCTCGTTGAAGGCCGGCAAGAAGGCGCGCGGGAACAGCGGCACCGTCGCCGCCGCCGCCACCACCGCCAGCACCGCAGCGCCAATCAGCAGCCGAGCGCGGCCGAACGACCAGTGCAGCAGCCGCGTGTCCTGCCGCTTCAGCCAGGCAACCAGCGGGCTGTCGCCGTGGTCCATGCGGCGCATGGGCGGCAGCATGTAGTAGCTCATCACTGGCGTCACCGTCATCGACACCAGCATCGACGCCGCAATCGACACGATGTAGGCCACGCCCAGCGGCGTGAACAGCCGCCCCTCGATGCCGGGCAGCGCGAACAGCGGCACGAACACCAGCACCACGATGACCGTGGCATAGACGATGCCCGAGCGCACCTCGACGCTGGCGCGGCGCACCACCTCGAGCAGCGGCAGCGGGTGGCTGGCGACTCTGTTCTGCTTGAGCCGGCGCAAGATGTTCTCCACATCCACCACCGCGTCGTCGACCAGCTCGCCGATGGCGATGGCGAGGCCTCCCAGCGTCATGACGTTGATCGACTGCCCGAGCGCCTGGAACACGATGGCCGTGACCGCCAGGGACAGCGGAATCGCCACCAGCGAGATCACCGTCGTGCGCACCGACAGCAAGAACGCGAACAGCACGATGCCCACCATGATGGCGCCGTCGCGCAGCGCCTCGGCCACGTTGCCGGTGCTGGCGCTGATGAAGTCGGCCTGGCGGAACAGCACACGCGGCTCGGCCAGGCCCGCGGGCAGGCCCTGCTTCAGCTCGGCCAGCGCGGCGTCGATCTGCGCGGTGAGCTTCACGGTGTCGGCCTCGGGCTGCTTCTGCACGCTCACGATGACCGCGGGCCCGCCGTTGTAGCCGGCGTCGCCACGCTTCAGGCCCGCCGCGAAGGCGACGCTCGCCACTTGCTCAAGCAGGATGGGGCGACCATCCTTCCAGGCCACGGCCACGCCGCCCAGGTCTTCGACCCGGTTGCTGCGGCCCAGGTGGCGGATCAGGTACTCGCGGCTGTTCAGGTCGATGAAGCCACCACCAGCGTTGCCAGCGTAGCCCTGCAGCGCCTGCTCGAGCTGCGTGAGGGACACGCCGAACTGCGCCATGCGGGCGGTGTCGGGCGCCACGCGCAGCGTGCGCACCTCGCCGCCGATGGGAATGACCTGCGACACGCCTGGTATCGACAGCAGCCGCGGCCGCAGCACGAAGTCGGCGTACTCGCGGGCCTGCATCGGCGTGGCCACAGGGGCGTTGCCTGCACCCGGCACCAGCGGCAAGGCCACCAGCATCACCTCGCCCATGATCGACGACACCGGCCCCATCACCGGCGTGATGTCGCCCGGCATCTGCTCGCGCACCAGCGCCAGCCGCTCGGCCACGAGCTGGCGGTTGCGGTAGATGTCGGTGCCCCAGTCGAACTCGGCATAGACGATGGACAGGCCCACGCCCGAGGTGCTGCGCACGCGCGTCACGCCCGGCATGCCGTTGAGCGCCGTCTCCAGTGGGAAGGTGACGAGCTGCTCCACCTCTTCCGGCGCCATGCCACCGGCCTCGGTGAGCACCGTGATCAGCGGCTTGTTGAGATCAGGGAAGACGTCCACCGGCGTGCGCCAGGCCGTCAACGCGCCGTACACCATCAGCAGCGCCGCCACCGCCAGCACGAACAGGCGGTTGTGCAGGCTGGTGCGAACGATCCAGTTGAACATGATGGTGTCCCGTTCAGCGGATCTGGGCGATCAGCGGCGCGCCCTGGACGACGACACGGTTGTCGGCACTCAGGCCCTGTGTCACCACCACCGTGCTTGCGTCCAGCGGCCGAAACTGCACCGGCTGCGGAATGAAGCGCTGGGCGCCGGACTTGATCCACACGATCGGCTCGTTCGACGGGTTGCGCACCACCGCCTGCGCCGGCAGCACCATGCCCTTGATGCGCACGCTGGACTGCGCGACCACCGTCACCGGTTGGCCGATCGCGATGGGCAGCGCCGCGCCGGGCTTCGTCGGGCTGACGGCGAAGGTGAGCGGCAGCACGCCGTCGCGCAGCGCGCGCGACGCGCCGATCAGGCGCAGCTTCGCCTCGGGCACACCCTGCAGGGAGGCGCCGGCCACGCGGGCCGCCATCTTGGCGTCGGCCGTCGTCGCCTCGACCAGCATGCGGGCCGGGTCGACCACCTCGAGCAGCACGTCGCGCGGATCGACCACCTGGCCGACGGCGAGCTCGGTGCGCGCGATGACGCCGCTGACCGGGGCGACCAACGCCTCACGCGCCACCAGGCTGGCGGCGATGCTGCGCTCGCGCTCGGCCAGGCTCGCGGCCTCGCTGCGTGCGGCCTCGATGTCCTTGCGCGGCACGGTGCCCTCGAGCCCTTCGAGGCGCTGCACACGTTGCTCGGCCAGCTGGCGCTGCGCGCGCAGCTCGGCGGCCTGGGCCTGTTGTGCGCCCTGGGCAAAGGGCTCGGCGTGGTGGCGCACGTAGGCCAGCACATCGCCCTTCCGCACCGCCTGCCCGACCACCGGAAGGCCCTTCGGCCCCGACTCGATGCGCCCGCCGTGCACGGCCTGCACGCGGCCGCTGGCGTTGGGGTCTGCCAGCACGCGCCCGGGCATCTCGACCGTGGCGGCGGCCTCGGATTCGGGCACCAGCAGCGTGCGGATGGCCATGCGGCGCTGCGCCATCTTCGGCACGTAGACGCTGCCGTCGGGCAGGCGCGCCAGCCCGGAGGGGTTGACGGCAGCGCCGGGCGCATCGAGGTGCTCGCCATTGGGGCCGTGCGCGCCGGGACCGGCGTGAACCGGCGTCTGCGCCAGCCAGCCCGCAAGCAGCGCCGCGGCGGCGGAAACGACCATGGAGCGGGGTGTCTTCATCACAGGCCCCCGATCGGCTTCAAGGTCGACAGGCGCCGCTTGCGCCGCCAGAAGAAGGCGCCCGCCACGCCCAGCGTCAGCACGCCGGCACCGAGGTAGGCGGCGCGCTCCAGCGCGTGGTGATCGTGGTCGTGGCCGTGGTCGTGGGTTCCACCGGTCGCGGCCATGCCGCCCGCGGCGTTGACGAGCGTGCCGTCGAGCAGGTCGCTGTCGTTGCCGGCCACCAGCGTGAACACCAGCGCATGTTCGCCCGGCGCCGCCAGCGCCTTCAGCAAGGCCGCGTCGCTGACGACGTAGTCGCCCTGCTCGGCACGGAACGTGGCCACCGCCTTCAGTGCGCCGCTTTCGACTTCGAGCTTCGCACTCAGCACCGGCTCGTTCGTCTGGAAGCGGTCGACCACGATCGCCAGCTCGCTGGCCCGCAGCTCGGCCACCAGCTCGAAGGCCTCGGTGGCGGCCTCGACACGGGGCAGCGACGAGGCTGTGCCCATCGTCGTCGGGGCATCGAGGTGTTCGCCGTTCGGCCCGTGCGCACCGGGGCCGGCCAGGGCCGGCGATGCGGCCAGCAGCAGCGCCAGCACGGTGGCGACCAGGGTTCGCGCAGAGGGGTTCTTCATGGCAGGAGTCCGAGGGTTTGGTGGAGGCGGGCGCGGGCCAGGCCCAGCGCCGCGGTCTGGCGCGCGACGGCGCTGTCGGCCTGCGCGGCGGCGGCCCGCGCGCGCAGCAGGTCGGGCAGCGGCGTTTCGCCGGCACGGAAGGATTGCTCGATCAGCCGGGCGCGCTCGCGCAGCAGGCCGGCGCGGGCGCTTTCGGCCCCGAGTTGCAACTCGGCCGAACGCAGGGCCTGGCCGGCCGTCGCGCGCTCGCTGGCCAGGCGCTCGTGCAGGGCCTGTTCGTGCGACAGCGCCCCATCGAGCTCGGCCAGTGCGGCGGCCTCCAGCGGCCGGTTGCGGTCGGCCGTGCCCAGGGGCAGCCGCAGGCTCACGCCCAGGCTGCCTTGCGCGGCCTCGGCCCGGCCCGGCACGTCTTGCCGCACGCCAATACTGAGTTCGGGCGCCTCGCGGCGCGAGTGGCGCAGCAAAGCGACGCGTTGCCGCGCCAGCTCGGTGCTGCGCAGGGCCAACTGCATTTCCGGGTGGGCGGACTCGCCCTGCTCGGCCGCTGCCGATGGCACAGCGAAGGGCACAGGCGCCAGGGCATCGACGGGCAGCGCGGAGAGGCCGGTGAGCAGCGTCCAGCGCGCACGCGCGGCCTGCAGACGCTGCTGCAGGTCGGTCTGCTGCACCGAGGCGGCCAGGCGTTCAGCCTGCGCCGCCAGGGCGTCGGCGCGGGCCAGATCCCCGGCACGCACTCGGCGTTCGACGTCGCTGGCCAGTTGTTCCGCGGCCCCGGCTTCGGCCTCGGCCTGCTGGGCCTCGGCCTGCAGCGCGGCCACGTGTCCGGCCGCCTCGCGCAGCTCACCGGCCAGGTGCCAGCGCGCCCGCTGTTCGGCAGCCAGCGCCTGCGCCGCTGCGGCATCGGCCGTGCCGGCGCGGGCGGCCCGCTGGCCGGGCAGCCACAGGGGAACGGCCACGCCGATCTCGGTTTCGCGCTGGCCGCTGCTGCGGTGCAGACGGTCGTTGCGGTGGCTCAGCTCCAGCGCCGGCGGCGCGGCCCAGAAGCGGTTGATGGCGGCACGCTCGACATCGGCCTGCCGGCGCAGGCCTTCGCTCTGGCGCGCTGCCACGGCGCGCTGCCAGGCGGCGTCGAGGGCGGCGCGCAGCGTGAGGCCGGCGGTGGCAGGGCCGGGATCGGGTGGTGCGGGCTGGCTGTGCACGGGAGCAGCCGCCAGGCTGCCCGCCACCAGGCAGGCCCACAGGCAAGGAGAAACGTTCACGATGATCCTGACGGTTCGGTGGCCCGGTCGGCACGCACGCCTGCGGAATCACTCGTTCGGAGTGGCTGCGCTGGCGTGGAGAACCGGGCCTGCGGGAGGCCGGGCGCCCATGGCAGGGCGCCCGCCGCGAAGGCGGGTCAGGCGTGGGGTCGAGGTGGCCGCAACAGGCCGTCGAGCGGGGGGCTCGGCACGCGCAGGGCAGGCTGCGCGCTGGGAGCGGGCACGGGCAAGTGCGGAAACGCGCGTGCCGCGCGGGTGAGCATCTCGACCGGCGCGCTGACCTGGTCGGTGAGCGCGTGCTGCACGCCCTCGGCGGAATCGTCGAGGTGGTAGCCGCCGTCGTCGTGGTGATGGTGGTGCGTGCCCAGCCAGTGCAACGCGGCGTGTTCGACATTGGCCAGCACGTTGACGCTCGAGCCGATGCGCGCCAGCGCCACCGACTGCCACAGCAACGAGACGAGCAGCACGACGATGACGGACAAGCGAGACATGGGCTGGGGCAAAGTGTAGCGAGCAGACCGAATTCACCCGCGCCAAGGCCCGGTTGTCAGTCCGCGTGAGCGGGTTGTTCGGGGCTCACCAGCTTCGCCAGTTCGGCCACGCCCACCGGCGGCGTCGCCAGCCAGGGCAGCGCGAACAGCCGCTTCGCCAGGCCGCCCTGCAGCCGCGCGATCTGCCGCCGTTCGCCGGCCAGCCGGGCCGCGAGCAGCGGGTCGTGCGTGCCGGCGGCGAGCACGCTCTTGTTCAGCAACCAGGCATAGGGCTCGATGCGCGCGCGGCGCAGGTCGTCCTGCAGCGCGGCGGCCTGCGACACCGGCGTGGCCTCGGGCAGCGTGACGAGGATGATCTTCGTCGTGGTGCCGTCCTGCAGCCGCATCAGCGGCGTCACGATGCGGGCCGCGCCGGGGCCCTCGAACTCGCGCGTCATCTCGCGTTCGATCTGGCGGTGGTAGGCGCCGGTGGCGTCCATCAACAGCATCGAGTGCCCGGTGGGCGCGGTGTCAAGCACCACAAAGGCGCTGCGCGCCTCGCTGACGATGCGCGAGAAGGCGTGGAACACCGCCACCTCCTCGGTGCAGGGCGACTGCAGGTCCTCGAGCAGCAGCGCCTGCTCCTGCGCATCGAGCCGCGGCGCCTTGGCGGCCATGATCTTGTCGATGTAGCGCTGCGTTTCCACGGCGGGGTCGATGCGGCTGACACGCAGGCCATCGGCATGGCCACTGAGCGTGTCGGCCAGATGCGCCGCCGGGTCGGTGGTGCTCAGGTGCACGCTGTGCCCGCGCTGCACCAGGCCCAGCGCCAGCGCGGCGGCGATGGTGGTCTTGCCGACGCCGCCCTTGCCCATGACCATGACCAGGCCGTGTCCGGCGGCGGCCAGTTCGTCGGCCAGCGCCGCCAACCCGGGCAGGGCCGCGGTGTCGGCAGCGGCCGGGGCCGCGGTGGCGGCCGGCAGCGCCGGGCCCGC
Organism: Rubrivivax sp.; assembly: GCA_044345715.1. Lineage (GTDB taxonomy): Bacteria > Pseudomonadota > Gammaproteobacteria > Burkholderiales > Burkholderiaceae_C > Rubrivivax. Next base: position 2,112 of record JBIJAP010000081.1, on the reverse strand, counting down.
TCCCGGCTGCAGCAGTGCGCGCAGGGCCGGCAGGCCCACGGTGTCGAAGGCGCGCAGCGGCACCTGGTCCTGCGGCAGCGCGCGCAGCACCGCCGGCAGTTCGGCCAGGGCCTGCTGGCCGAGGGTTTCGATGGCCAGCGCCACCGCGTCCTCGCGCGCGCTGGCGTGGAAGACGCCGTTGATGGCCAGGCGCTGGTTGTCCAGCCCCAACGTGCGCAGTTCCACCGAGGTGCGCGCGGCCTCGGCGATGGCACCGCGCTCGGGCCGCGTCACCAGCACCACGGTGGTCTGCGTGGCATCGCCCAGGGCGTCGAGCGCGGCCTTGAAGCGTGCCTCCTGCATCTTCAGGCCCGAGTGCGGGCCCACGCACGAGGCGCCACGGTCGTTGCCACGCAGGAAGCCCGTCCAGGCCTTGGGCAAGCTCAAGAGCCTCAGCGTGTGGCCGGTGGGTGCGGTGTCGAAGACGATGTGGTCCCAGCCGGCCGCCGCGCCGGCCAGCAGCGACGAGAACTCGTCGAAGGAGGCGATCTCGGTGGTGCAGGCGCCCGAGAGCTGCTCGCGCACCGTGGCCTGCTCTTCGGCGCTGGCGCCTTCGCCCATCTGCGCCAGCACGCGCTGGCGGTAGGACTCGGCCGCCACGTCGGGGTCGATGTTCAGCACCGACAGGCCCGGCGCGCCCGGCACCGGCACGGGCGTGTTGCGCAGCTCGATGCCGAGCATCTCGTCCAGGTTCGAGGCCGCGTCGGTGCTCACCAGCAGCACGCGCCGGCCAGCATCGGCCAGCGCCAGCGCGCTGGCCGTGGACAGCGAGGTCTTGCCGACGCCGCCTTTGCCGGTGAAGAAGAGATGCCGCGTGGGCTGGCTCAACAAGCCGATGGCGGCGGGTGCGGCAGGCGGGGTGCTGATGGCGGTGTCCTTTGGGCGGAGCATGCGCCTTCTCGACGCCGCTGGACTAAGGCGGGGTCCGCTCGAAGCGCCGATCGATCAGATCGGCGTCGTCGAAGTGCCGCCGCCCGACAAAGGCCGTGGCGTGGTGGCCCCACTGCCGCATCGCACCGGCACTGGCAATGCCCATCGGCCAGAACAGGAAGCGCTCGCCGCGCTCGGTGCCGGCCACCAGGCCATCGGGGCCGTACAGGCTGCGACGGCCGCTGGGCGTGGGCAGCGAACGCAGGGCGTCCTCGGGCTGCAGCGTGTACGTCTCGGCTGCCTGGGCCGCCCGCGGCAAGGTCTGCAGGCCCATCACGTAGTGCGTGGCCGAGGCCAGGCGCACCACCAGGCGCTGCGTGGCGGCCAGCGGCGGCAGCGGCGCGGGGGCGAACAGCCACTCCTCGAAGCGCGGCCCACCGTCGCGCGGCCGCAGCGTGGCGGCCGGGAAGAACAGGTGGTAGCAGCCGCAGGCGTGGATGGTGTCCAGCAGCAGCGGCTGGCCTTGCTCGTCGAGCGTCAGGCGCAGCACCACGCCGTCCAGCGCGCCGGCCAGCAAATCGAAGGCCGAGCTCGCCGGCCGCTCGGGGAACCACAGCGTGTAGCTGAGCTGCAGCAGCCAGCGCCCGCCCACGCGCGTGTGCGACAGGCGCTGGTAGACCACCGGTGCGGCCGTGTCCACGCGCGGCGGGCCGGCCTCGGGCCAGGCCAGGGCGCCGAAACGGTCGGGGCTGCCGAGGGCCTCGATCTCGAACACGGGCGCATGCCAGGCGAACAACTGCGCCGCGTGCGCCGGCGTGGGCTGCGGCAGACCGAGCGCGTCGGTGGCGGGGGGCCAGGGCGGCGGCTCCTCGCGCGCCAGCGCCACGGCCGCGGGGCCGACGCGGTGCAGGCGCGGGGGCTGCGCAGCCCAGCGGGCCATCTCGGCCGCATGCTGCTTCTGCCAGCCCTGCACGCCGGCAAAAAACGGCCAGCGAACCAGCGGGTACAGGCCGAGCGCACGGCCGGCGCTGCTGTAGCGCGCAGGCACGGTGGCGCGCTCGAGCAGCGCGGCGCGCAGCGGCTGCGCCGAGGGGGCGAGCAGCTGCTGCACGGCGCGGTGGCGGCAGTCCTGCGTGCGGGCTAGCCCGGAAATTTCATCATCATCAGGTCGGCAGCCTCGTGCCGTGGCGCGTTGTCATGGGT
>JBIJAP010000488.1:0-2781 GCA_044345715.1 Rubrivivax sp. | reverse complement strand
CCAGGCTGAAGCCGCCCAGCACCGCCATCGCGCCCCTGAACGCATCGACCTCGCCGAGGCCGGCCGCCTGCAGCCCGTCGACCATCAGGCCGACGCCCCACTGCACCGTGAACACACCCCCGAAGAGGATCAGGTTGAAGGCCGAGAGGGCCCGGCCGGCCTGCTGCGCGGGGAACGCGGCGCCCACGGCCGGCTGGCTGACCGACACCGCCGTGCAGGCCACGCACCAAGCCGCCCAGTGCCAGGCGCCGGCGTCGCTGCCCAGCAGCACATTGGCGCCGAGCAGCAGCAGCGCCGGCGGGATGCCCCAACGCATCAACCGCGGCGCCGACCACCCCGCACGTACCAGCCGCGGCATCAGCAAGCCCCAGGCCGCAAACGTGATCAGCATGCACAGGTTGATGAGGAACAGCCCCTCGGCGGCCTGGCCCGGTGTCTGCCCGCTCACCCGCGTGAGCCAAGGCCCGGCCCACAAGGCCTGCACGGCGATCATCCCGCCGTACAGGAAGAAGGCCAGCGGCGCCATGGCGACGAACAAGGGGTGGCGGACGATTACGGCGTAGCGCGTGCCGGCCCCGGCCGATTGGGAGACCACGTCGCGCGGCACGGCCAGTGCCAGCACGGCCATGCCCACCGCGAGCAAACCGGCCACGGCCCAGAACAACCCGCGCCAGCCCAGCGCCGGCAGCAGCCACTGCACCGGCAAGGTTGACGCCAGCATGCCCAGCGAGCCGGTCATCAGCAGCCACGAGTGCGCCCTCAGCTGCGCCGCCGGCGAGAACAGGCGGCGGAACAGCGTCAGCGGCGCCATCAGGCAGGCCGCGACGCCCGCGCCAATGAGCACCCGCGCGGCGATCAGGCCCGCCAGCGATCCGGCCATCGCAAAGGCGGCGCAGCCGAGCACGGCCAGCGCCAGCAGCACCAGCAGCGAGCGCTTCGGCCCGAACCGGTCGAGTGCCCGCCCCAGCGGCAGCTGCAGCGCGGCGAAGCCCACGAAGTAGGCGCCGGCCAGCAGCCCCAGATCACCCGCCCCCAGGCCCAGTTCCTGGCTGAACACCGGCGCCAGCGTGGCGGTGACCGCGCGCAGCAGTGCCGACAGGAAGTAGGTGAAGGCGAAGGCCAGGAAGACCAGCGCCGCGACTCGGCGTGTGCTCAAGGCGGCACGCGCAGCGACTCGAAATACGTGGCGGCCAGTTCGTCCGACACGCGTTCGCCCAGCACGGTGGCCTGGTAGACGCGCGTGCCATGCGTGAACAGCGCCAGCTGCATCTGCACCGGCTGGCCATCGGGGCGCCGTCCCTCCAGCCGCAGGCGCCGGCTGCCCGGGTGCGCTGTTGCGCCGGGCACCACCAGCGCTGCCGCGCTCGCGGCGGCCGCCACGTTGCTGGCAGCGGCGGCCGCGAGCGCGTCGAGCACCTCGCCGCGGCGGGCCGGGTCGCCGAGCTCGGTATTGGCCAGGCCCCAGGTCTGGCCGCCGGTGTCGCACGCCATCAGCGACAGCTTCACGGGCCCGCCGGCGAGGCCGATGCGCCGCTCGTGCAGCGTCGGCTTGCAGGGGAACAGCGCTTCGACGGCGCCATCGGCGCTGCGCATCTGGCGCCAGTCGTGTGACGGTGCGCACGCCGGCAATGCGACCGCCAGTGCCAGACAGGCGCCCGCCGATTCCCATGCGCGGCGGTTCGGGGCATGGGGCGAAGCGGGTCTTAGCACGGCTGGGATTATCGCGATCGGCCTAGTGCACCCGCGCCACAATGACCCGCATGGATGCATCGACCCTGCCGACCCCGGGCGCGCTCGACGGCGTGCGCGTGCTCGACCTCTCGCGCGTGCTCGCCGGCCCCTGGTGCACGCAGACACTGGCCGATCTCGGCGCCGACGTCATCAAGGTCGAACGCCCGCCGGCCGATGGCCAGCGTGGCGGCGACGACACCCGCGGCTGGGGTCCGCCCTTCCTGGCCGACGACGAGGGCCAGGACACCGACGATGCGGCCTACTTCCTGGGCGCCAACCGCAACAAGCGTTCGGTGACCATCGACCTCGCACAGCCCGCGGGCCAGGCGCTGGTGAAGCGGCTCGCGGCGCAGGCCGATGTGCTGGTCGAGAACTTCAAGGTCGGCGACATGGCGCGCTACGGGCTCGACGCCGAGAGCCTCAGGCGCGAGTTCCCGCGGCTCGTGTACTGCTCCATCACCGGGTTCGGCCAGACCGGGCCCTACCGGGAGCGCGCGGGCTACGACTACGCCATCCAGGGCCTGGGCGGGCTGATGAGCGTGACCGGCGAGCGCGACGACAAGCCCGGCGGCGGCCCGCAGAAGGTGGGTGTGGCGGTGGCCGACCTGTTCACTGGGCTGTATGCGACGGTGGCCATCCTGGCGGCGCTGCGCCACCGCGACGCGACCGGGCAGGGGCAGATGGTGGACATGGCGCTGCTCGACAGCCAGGTGGCCATGCTGGCCAACCTGGGCGCCAACTATCTGGTCACACGCCAGCCGCCGCGGCGCGCCGGCAACGCGCACCAGAACATCGTGCCCTACCAGGTGTTCGAGGTTGCCGACGGCCATCTGATCCTGGCGGTGGGCAACGACGGCCAGTTCGAGCGCTTCTGCCGCGTCGCGGGCTGCGAAGCCCTCGTCGGCGACGAGCGCTTCGCCACCAACGCCGCCCGCGTGCGCCATCGCGAGGCCCTGGTCGCGCTGCTGCAACCGGTGCTGCTGGCCCGCCCGCGCGACGCCTGGCTGGCTGCACTGGAAGCGGCCAAGGTGCCGGCGGGCCCGATCAACG
>JBIJAP010000487.1:0-2782 GCA_044345715.1 Rubrivivax sp. | reverse complement strand
TCGCCACGCACGCGGAACGCGCCGCGGCCGAAGTCGATCTCGTTGCGCTTGTACTGCATGCGGATCAGCTGCGCGATCACGTCGCGCTGGCCGAGCTTGTCGCCCACGCGCAGCGTCATCACCATGCGGTGGTAGTCGGCCGGGTTGCCGATGCCGTAGATGGCGCTGACGCTGGCCACGATGATGACGTCGCGCCGCTCGAGCAGGCTCTTGGTGGCCGACAGGCGCATCTGCTCGATGTGCTCGTTGATCGCGCTGTCCTTCTCGATGAACAGGTCGCGCTGCGGCACGTAGGCCTCGGGCTGGTAGTAGTCGTAGTAGCTGACGAAGTACTCGACGGCGTTGCGCGGAAAGAACTCGCGGAACTCGCTGTACAGCTGCGCCGCCAGCGTCTTGTTGGGCGCAAACACGATGGCCGGGCGGCCGGTGCGGGCGATGACGTTGGCCATCGTGAAGGTCTTGCCCGAGCCGGTCACGCCCAGCAGCGTCTGGAAGGTGAAGCCGTCGTCGATGCCTTCCACGAGCTTGTTGATGGCCTCGGGTTGGTCGCCGGCCGGCGCATAGGGCTGGAACAGCTGGTACGGCGAGCCCGGAAAGCTGACGAACTCGCCCTGCGGCGGGGCTTCGTCAGGGGCTTCGGCAACGGCGGGCGTGGCGACGGTCATGCGGGGTTTCCCTGGGCCTTGCACCTAGAATCGACAGCGTGTCCCACTGCCATCGGCACGGGCAACCGGCAAGGGTAACCCACCCTCCCCTCCATCGTCGAGCCACCCCCAGCATGCCAGCAGCACCCCTCCTTTTCTCGGCCGTCGAGATGGCCCCGCGCGACCCCATCCTTGGCCTGAACGAGCAGTTCGGCGCCGATACGCGACCGGGCAAGGTGAACCTCGGTGTCGGCGTGTACTTCAACGACGAAGGCAAGCTGCCGGTGCTCCAGTGCGTGGCCGCCGCCGAGCGCCAGTTGCTCGAGGCGCCCAAGGCCAAGGGCTATCTGCCCATCGACGGCATCGCGGCCTACGACAAGGCCGTGCAAGGCCTCGTGTTTGGCGCCGACGGCGCCGTACTGCGCGACGGCCGCGTCGCCACCGTGCAGGCCATCGGAGGCACCGGCGGGCTGAAGCTGGGCGCCGACCTGCTGCACCGAGTCGAGCCTTCGGCCACCGTGCTGATCAGCGATCCGAGCTGGGAGAACCACCGCGCGCTGTTCACCAACGCCGGCTTCAAGGTCGAGAGCTATCCGTACTACGACGCCGCCACGCGCGGCGTGCGCATCGATGAGCTGCTGGCCACGCTGACGGCCGCCGCGCCCGGCACCGTCGTCGTGCTGCACGCCTGTTGCCACAACCCCACCGGCTGCGACCTCACGCCCGAGCAATGGCAGCGCATCGCCGACACCTGCCAGACCCGGGGCCTGGTGCTCTTCCTCGACATGGCCTACCAGGGCTTTGGCGACGGCATTGCCGAAGACGGAGCAGCGGTGCAGGTCTTCCTGGCCACCGGCCTGCCCTTCTTCGTGAGCACTTCGTTCAGCAAGAGTTTCTCGTTGTACGGCGAGCGCGTCGGTGCGCTCAGCGTCGTCTGCGCCAGCAAGGAAGAAGCGGCTCGCGTGCTGAGCCAGCTGAAGATCGTGATCCGCACGAACTACAGCAACCCGCCGACCTTCGGCGCCACGGTGGTGGCCACGGTGCTCAACACCCCCGAGCTGCGCACGATGTGGGAAGACGAGCTCACCGGCATGCGCCAGCGCATCGCCGCCACGCGCCGCCAGCTGGTGGAGCGGCTGGCCGCGGCGGGCATCGGCGGCGATCTGTCCTACATCACGCGACAGATGGGCATGTTCAGCTACTCGGGCCTGTCGGTGGCGCAGATGCACCGGCTGCGCGACGAGTTCGGCGTCTACGGCGTCGACACCGGCCGCATCTGCGTGGCCGCCATCAACAGCCGCAACATCGACACGGTCGTGTCGGCCCTGGTGGCGGTGATGAAGGGCTGAAGACTGCGCGATTTGCCCGGCCTGTGGCCGCTACACCGGGCTTTTCCGCAGCTCGACGCGTCCGCGAACAGGCACCATCCGGATGCAATGCCAGTCGGCATGACAGGTTCGTGTGACAGGTGAACTCGACAAAAATGCTGCACTGCAGCATGGTTCGATTACAGTCGGGCACCCGGCGCGAACGACACCGGAAGGATGCTCTTCATGCTCTACCACCTTTACGAGACCCAACGCGCCCTGATGGCGCCGTTCTCGGATTTCGCCAGCGCCAGCGCCAAGCTGTACGACCACCCGCTCTCTCCCTTCGCACACACCCCGTTGGCGCAACGGGTTTCAGCGGGTTTCGACCTGCTGCACCGCCTGGCCAAAGAGTACGAGAAGCCGCCCTTCGGCATCACCTCCGCCCAGGTCGGCGGCTCCAACGTAGCGGTTCAGGAACAGGTGGCGGTGAGCAAGCCCTTCTGCCGCCTGCTGCGCTTCAAGCGCTTCAGCGACGACACTGCCACGCTGGAGCTGATGAAGACGCAGCCCACGGTGCTGGTCGTGGCACCGCTGTCGGGCCACCACAGCACGCTGCTGCGCGACACCGTCAAGAGCCTGCTGCAGGACCACAAGGTCTACATCACCGACTGGACCGACGCGCGCATGGTGCCGGCCGAGGTGGGCCCGTTCCATCTGGATGACTACGTGGCTTACGTCGAGGAGTTCATCCGCCACGTCGGCGGCGGCGACGCGCACGTGATCAGCGTCTGCCAGCCCACCGTGCCGGTGCTGGCCGCCGTGTCGCTG
>JBIJAP010000486.1:0-2787 GCA_044345715.1 Rubrivivax sp. | reverse complement strand
GCGCTGGCGCTGGCCACCTGGTGGCTGGTGAAGAACTCGCCCAAGCCGCCGGGCGAGGTGGCGCCGCGCGCGGTGTCGGCCGAGCCCGACTACACGATGAGCGGCTTCGCGCTCGAGCGCTTCGCCACCGATGGGCGCCTGGTGCTGCGCATCGAAGGCGCGCAGATGCGCCACTACCCGGCCAGCGACCGCATCGAGATCGACGGCGCTGTCATCCAGGCCTGGTCGCCGGCCGGGCGCCTGACGCGCGCCAGCGCCGCACGCGCCGTGGGCACCGGCGACGGCAGCGAGCTGCAGCTGCTGGGCGGCGCCGAGGTCGTGGGCGAAGACGCCGCCGGCGTGCCGCTCTTGATTCGCAGCGAGTTCCTGCATGCCTTCTTCATTGACGAGCGCGTCGAGAGCGACCGCCCGGTGCTCGTGCGCCATGGCGCGACCGAGCTGCGCGCCGACGGGCTGCTGTACGCGCATGCCTCGCAGCGGCTGGAGCTCAAGGGCCCGCTGAAGGTGACGCTCACGCCGCGGGCCGCGCCATGACCGCGCCGCTGATCTTCAACACCGGCGCCGCAGCATGAGTGCACCGTTGATCTTCATCACCGGTGCATCGAGCGGCATCGGCCAGGCCCTGGCCGCGCGCTACGCGCAGGCCGGCTGGCGGCTGGCGCTGGTGGCGCGCCGCACCGAGGTGCTGCAGGCCTGGGTGGCGTCGCAGGGCCTGGGCAGCGACCGCGCAGCGATCTTCGGCGCCGACGTGGCCGACACCGAGCAGATCGTCGCCGCCGGCCGGCGCTGCATCGCCGAGTGCGGGCTGCCCGACGTGGTGGTGGCCTGTGCCGGCATCAGCGTGGGCATGGATACCGCCGTGCGCGCCGATCTGGAGGTGATGCGCGAGCTGTTCGCCATCAACAACATCGGCCTCGCGGCCACCTTCCACCCCTTCCTGGCGCCGATGCGCGAGCGCCGCCGCGGCACGCTGGTGGGCGTGGCCAGCGTGGCCGCCATCCGCGGCCTGCCGGGCCACGGCGCCTACAGCGCCAGCAAGGCCGGCGTCGTAGCCTATTGCGAGAGCCTGCGCGTGGAATGCCGCGGCAGCGGCGTTTCGGTGGTCACGCTGCTGCCTGGTTATGTGGCCACGCCGCTGACGGCACGCAACAGCTACTCGATGCCGTTCCTGATGGAGCCCGAGGCCTTTGCCGAGCGCGCCTTCCGCGCCATCGAGGCCGGCACCAGCTACCGCGTCATCCCGTGGCCCATGGGCCTGCTGGCCAAGCTGCTGCGCCTGCTGCCGAACAGGCTGTACGACCGCCTGCTCGCCGGCCGCGGGCGCAAGCCCCGTCGCGATTGAGGGCCATGCGGCCCTTCCATCCACCGCCACGCTGGCAGCATCGCCGCCCGTCATGATCGATGTCGTTGTCTTCTTCTTCCTGCTGGGCGTGTTCGCGCGCCTGGTCAAGAGCGACCTGCGCCTGCCCGAGGCGCTGTACGAGACGCTGTCGATCTACCTGCTACTGGCCATCGGCCTGAAGGGCGGCATCGAGCTCAGCAAGCAGGCGCTGGCGGCGCTGGCGCCGCAGGTGCTGGCCTGCATGGCCCTGGGCTTCGTGATCCCCTTCGTGATGTACCCGCTGGTGCGCGCGCTGCGGCTCAGCGGGGTGGATGCGGCGGCGCTCGTGGCGCACTACGGCTCGGTGAGCGTGGTCACCTTCGCCGTGGCGCAGGCGGCGCTGGCGCGCGAGGGCCTGGCCTACGAAAGCCACGCCGCGCTGTGGGTGGCGGTGATGGAAGCCCCCGGGCTGATCGCCGGCATCCTGCTGGCGCGCTGGTCGCTGCGCGACGGCCACACGCGCACGAACTGGGGCGGGCTGATGCACGACGTGCTCTTCGGCAAGAGCGTGCTCCTGCTGATGGGCGGCCTGCTGATCGGCGCCGTGGCCGGCGAGGCGGGCACGGCGCCCATCAAGGCGGTGTTCGTCGACCCGTTCAAGGGTGTGCTCGCGCTGTTTCTGCTCGAGCTGGGCCTGGTGGCCGGCGGCCGGCTGGCCGAGGTGCGGCGCTTCGGGCCGGCCGTGCTGGTGATCGGCCTGGTGGCACCCCCGTTGCTGGCGATGGCGGGCGCGGCCACGGGCTGGGCACTGGGGCTCAGCACCGGCGGCATCGCGCTGCTGGCCACGCTGGCGGCCAGCGCCAGCTACATCGCTGCGCCCACGGCGATGCGCATCGCCGTGCCGCAGGCCAACGCGGCGCTGTCGATCACGGCGGCGCTGGGCATCACGTTCCCGTTCAACATCGTCATCGGCATACCGATGTACATACAGATGGCCCACTACGCCAGCGGAATCGGCTCATGAACAAACACGCGAAGACGCTGCTGGTCATCAACGCCGAAGCCGTGCTCGAGAAGAACCTCTCGCAAGACGTGCGCGAACGCGGCGCCCAGGGCTGGACGGTGACCGAGGTGCACGGTGCTAGCCTCGAAGGCGTGCGCGAGGGCGCCTGGGAAGCCGACCGCACGATCGAGATGAAGGTCATCTGTGACGAGGCGGTGGCCGACGCCATCGCCGAGCACGTGCTCGCCACCTACGCGCCGCACTACAGCGTCGCGCTGTGGTTCACGCCGGTGCAGGTGCTGCGGCCCGAACGCTACTGAGGCGGCCGCCGAAACAACAAGGGCGCCCGTAGGCGCCCTTCGTCGAGTTCATACGGTCTGATCAGTAGCCGCCGCGGTTGCCACCGCCGCCGCCACCACCGTAGCCGCCACCACCGCCGCTGCCGCCGCGGTTGCCACCGCCG
>JBIJAP010000080.1:0-11157 GCA_044345715.1 Rubrivivax sp. | reverse complement strand
GGCAAACGCCACGACCACGGCAATGAGCGCCCGCACGAGGCGGTCGCGCAACTCGACGAGGTGCGAAACGAAGGGCGCCTCGGTGCCTTCGAGTTCGTCCTTCTTGTCTGAAGAGGTGCTCATGGGCGGCGGGTCATCAGCGCAGCTTCAGGCCCGGCGGGCGGTAGCGGGCCACGCGGGCGGCGCCCGACTGGGCATTGGTGCGCACGCCGTTCCGCCTTTTGTACCAGGTGGGCGTGGCGCCGCGCTTCAGGCGCCAGTTCTTCTTCGGGTGGCGGTACTCGGGCGGCGGCGGCTGGTAGCCCAGGCTGCCGGAACTGCCGCCGTCGGCATCGCTGCTGCCATCGAGCCCCGAGGTGACCGATTTCCAGTCGTTCTCGAAGGCGCTGGTTGCCGAGTTGACTTCGGTGCGCACGTTGCTTTCGACGTCGCGCGCCGCGGTCTCGAACTCGGTCTTCATCTTCTTGAGCTCGTCGAGCTCGATGGAGCGGTTGACCTCGGCCTTGACGTCGGACACGTAGCGCTGCGCCTTGCCCAGCAGGTGGCCCATCGTGCGGGCCACCTTGGGCAACTTTTCCGGGCCGATGACGATCAGCGCCACGGCGCCGATCAGGGCCAGCTTGTCGAATCCGAAATCGATCATGCGGTGCGCGCGCGCGGGCGCGCCCTTTTCAGATGAACGCCGGCGTCAGCCCTTGGTCTTGGCCTCGACGTCGACGGTGTCGGCGTTCGAGCGCTGGGCGGTGTTGCCGACTTGTTGCGACGGCGGGGTGGCGTCGTTGCCGCTGGCGGCGTCGCCACCGGACTTGATGCCGTCCTTGAAGCCCTTCACGGCGCCACCGAGATCGGCGCCGATGTTGCGGAGCTTCTTCGTGCCGAAGATCAGCACGACGACGGCCAGCACGATGAGCCAGTGCCAGATGCTGAAGGAACCCATGGTCTTGCTCCGGGAGAAAGGGAATGTCGAATTCTACGGGCCGGGGATGTCAACCCTTTGTCCAGGGCCGTGGCCCGCCCATCACGTGCATGTGGAGGTGGTAAACCTCCTGCCCGCCGTCGGGCCCGGTGTTGATGACGGTGCGAAAGCCGCCCGTCACGCCCAGTTCGCGCATCAGCCGCGGCGCCAGGCCCAGCATGCGGCCGAGCAGGGCGTCATGCTCAGGGCTGACCTCGGCCAGCGTGGCGATGTGCTGCTTGGGGATCACCAGCACATGCACCGGCGCCCAGGGGTTGATGTCGTGGAAGGCCAGCAACTCGTCGTCTTCATACGCCTTGCGGCACGGGATCTGCCCGGCGACGATCTTGCAGAAGATGCAGGTCGGGTCTGCGCTCATACCGGCATGGCCTTGCCATCGTTCCACGCCAGAAAGCCCCGCACCACGCGGTAGATCAGCCAGATCGAGTTGGCGATCAGGATGACGAACCCCACACCGATCAGGAGGGTGATCCCGCCAACAATGGCCCACAGCAATCCCCACCAGAAGGTTCGGATCTGCCACGTGAAATGGCTCTCGTAAAGAGTGCCACGGGTGTCGTCGCGCTTGATGTAGTTGATGATGATGGCGACGACGGCCGTCAGCCCAACCAGCGCAGAGGCGGCGTAGAGGATGTAGGTGACCAGCGTCAGCGTGCGCAGGCTCTGATGCCGATCGCTGCCGCCCTGAAAGCCCTGCAATGAGTCGTTCACGTTTCGTCCCTTTCACGAGTTTGAAGCTTGCGCAGCGCGAACTCCTCCAGCCCCGACAGCCCTTCGCGCCGCTCGAGCTCGGCCAGCACATCGGCCGGCTTCAGCCCGTAGGCCTCGAGCGCCACGAGGGTGTGGAACCACAGGTCGGCGGCTTCGGCCACGATGCGGGGGCGGTCGCCGTCCTTGGCGGCCATCACCAGCTCGGTGGCCTCTTCCCCGATCTTCTTCAAGATGGCGTCGGGGCCCTTGAAAAACAAGCGTGCGACGTAGCTCGATTCAGGCGTGCCGGCGGCGCGGCGTTGCGCAATCACCTGCGCCAGCCGGGCCAGCGTGTCGTTGCCCGTGCTCATGCGGAGGCCCTGCTCACTTCTTGTACATCTTGTCGGGGTCGACGAGTACCGGCTCGACGCTGTGCCACTCGCCGTCGCGGCCGAGCTGGCGGTAGAAGCAGCTGTGGCGGCCGGTGTGGCAGGCCACGCCAGGGTCGTGGCCGAGCTGCTGCACCTTCAGCAGGATGACGTCCTCGTCGCAGTCCATGCGGATCTCCTGCACCTGCTGCACGTGGCCTGATTCCTCGCCCTTGTGCCACAGCCGAGCGCGCGAGCGGCTCCAGTACACGGCCTGGCCGCTGGCGCGCGTGGCGGCCAGGGCCTCGCGGTTCATCCAGGCGAACATCAGCACATCGCCGCTGCCTGCTTCTTGGGCGATCACCGGCACCAGGCCGTTGGCGTCCCACTTCACTTTGTCGAGCCAGTCCATGATGGGCGGCAGTCTAGCCGCGATGCTTCAGACGGGCGTGTCGTGGGTGGCCCCGGCAAAGCCGCGTTCGGCCGCCAACCACCCAAGCACGGGGATGGTGCCGGGCAGCACCGGCCGCACGTCCACCGGCAGTTGTTGCCAGGCCATGGCCTGGCTTTCGCGCATCTCGAACTCGCCAGTCCAGGCGACGACCTTGCAGAAGTGCAGCCGAACGAGGGCATGCGGGTAGTCGAACATCTGCACCTGCCAGCGCTCGGCGCCCGCGATGGTGATGCCGAGCTCTTCGTGCAGCTCGCGCGCCAGGGCCTGCTCGACCGTCTCGCCAGGCTCGACCTTGCCGCCCGGAAACTCCCAGTGGCCGGCGTACACCTTGCCCGCGGGCCGGCTGGTGACGAGGAACGCGCCGTCGGGGCGGATCAGAACCCCCACGGCCACGTCTTGGGGGACTCGCTCAGCCATGCCGTGCCGAGTAGTCGCGCGCGAACTGCTGCGCCACGCGCCCGCTGCGGCTGCCCCGTTCCAGCGCCCACACCAGGCTCTCGGCGCGCGCGGCGGCCACGGCTGTCTCGGGCAGGCCGAAGGCGCGCAGCCACTGCGCCACGATGGCCAGGTACTCCGGCTGGCTGAACGGGTAGAAGCTGATCCACAGGCCGAAGCGCTCGGACAGCGAGATCTTCTCTTCCACCACCTCGCCCGGGTGCACCTCGCCGTCCTCGGTGTGCTGGTAGCTGAGGTTTTCCTTCATGTACTCGGGCAGCAGGTGGCGGCGGTTGCTGGTGGCGTAGATCAGCAGGTTGTCGCCGGCCTCGGCCACGCTGCCGTCGAGCACGCTCTTCAGCGCCTTGTAGCCGGGCTCGCCTTCGTCGAAGCTGAGGTCGTCGCAGAACACGACGAAGCGCTCGGGCCGGCCGGCCACCAGCGCGATGAGGTCGGGCAGGTCCACCAGGTCGGCCTTGTCGATCTCCACCAGGCGCAGGCCGCGCGGCGCGTACTCGTTGAGGCAGGCCTTGATCAGGCTGCTCTTGCCGGTGCCGCGCGCGCCGGTGAGCAGCACGTTGTTGGCCATCCGGCCGGCCACGAACTGCTCGGTGTTGCGCACCAGGCGTTCCTTCTGCGGCTCGATCTCCTTCAAGTCGGCCAGCCGGATGCGTGCCACCTGGTGCACGGGTTCGAGCACACCCACCTGGCCCCGGCGGCGGTAGCGCCAGGCGATGGCGGCACCCCAGTCGGGTGGCGTGGCGGGATGCGGCAGCACCTGCTCCAGGCGCGCCAGCAGCGACTCGGCGCGGGTGAGCAGGGCCTCGACGGCAGAAGGCAGGGGAGCAGAGGCACTCATGGCGCAGAAGTCTACGGGGGCGGCAGGGCCACCACGGTATCGCCGGCGCAGGCGAACACGCGGTCTTGCGGGCCGCGGGGCAGCACGTGCATGCCGGTGAACTCGCCGAAGGCCGGCAGCACGCCGACCGCGGGGCCGAAGTGAAAGCAGGGCAGGCGCAGCCGCTGGTGCACACGTCCACCCAGCACCACGGCGGGGTGCGTGTGGCCGGCCAGCACGTAGCGCGGGCGGGGGCCGACGGGCGTGTCGGGCGGGTTGGGCGGGTTGGGGTGATGCGCCAGCGCCAGCCCTGGAAGGCCGGGCGCCGTCCAGGGCTCGTCGACGCAGGCCACGCGCCAGTCGGCGGGCGGATCACCGGCGTGGCCGTCGTGGTTGCCCCGCACCAGCGTGAGCGCCAGTGCCGCATGGCGCTCGCGCCAGCGGGCCACCGTGGCCAGCGTCTCGGCGCTGCGCCCGCGCGCGGCGTGCAGCAGGTCGCCGAGGAACACGATGCCCTGCACGCCGGCACAGCGCGCCAGCGCCGCATCCAGCCGCGCCAGCGTGCCGGCCGTCGTGGCCTCGGGCACCGGCACGCCGAGCCGGCGAAAGCTCTGCGCCTTGCCGAAATGGGCGTCGGCCACCAGCAGCAGCGCCGCCTCGGGCAGCCACAGTGCACGCTCGGGCAGCGGCACCAGCCGGGCGCCGCCGGCGTGGTGCTCGGGCGGGCTCACTGCACCAGACGCGCCAGGGCCGGGTCGAGATGCTCCGTCGGCAGCCGCTTGAAGCCGCTGCGCGCGTATCGCTGCAGCCGGCCGATGACAAGCGCGGTGATGGCCGAGGCCAGCGCCTGCGCGTCCACCGTCGGCGTGGCCGAGCCCTGGGCCTCGGCCACGGCGCGCAGGCCCTGGCGCAGCTGGCTCTCGACGCGCTCGAAGAACTGGTTCATGCGGGCGTTGAGCCGCTCGTGCTCGAACACCAGCGCGTCGCCCACCATCACGCGCACCATGCCGGGGTTCTTTTCGCCGAACTGCAGCAGCACGGCCGCGATGCGGCGCACCTGCTGTGCGGGCTGCGTCTCGCGCTCGGTGATCTGGTTGACGAGCGTGAACACGCTGCTCTCGATGAACTCGATCAGCCCCTCGAACATCTGCGCCTTGCTGGCGAAGTGACGGTACAGCGCCGCCTCGGAGACATCGAGCTTCGCGGCCAGCGCCGCGGTGGTGATGCGTTCGGCGCCGGGCTGCTCGAGCATCTCGGCCAGCGTCTGCAGGATCTGCACACGGCGCTCGCCGGGCTTGGGGCGCTTGCGCCCGGGTGCGGCCGGTGAGGCCTCGGCCTCGTCTGCGGCGGGTTCCGGTGGCAGGGCTTCGGGCAAGGCTGACATCGGTGGCGGGGCGGTGGCGGGCAGGCGGCGTTTGGGGCGCGGCGATTCTGGCACGCAGCCCCGGCGCCGCTTCTTGCAGGTAAACACCAAGCCACTTCGGCGCCGCCACAATCCGCCGCCTGATGGCCGAGGCCGCTACCCCGTCGCTCCTGCTCGCCCTTGCGCTGGCCGCGGGCGGCCTCGTGCTGCTGCTGGCGCGCCTGTGGCAGCGGCGCCAGCGCTGGGCCCTGGCGCGCGAGCGCGCGCTGGCCGAGCGCTTTCGCAGCGAACGTGACGACGCGCTGCGGGCCCTGGCCCAGGCCAGCCAAGCGCAGGCGGCCGCCGAGCGCAGCGCGGCCGCGCAGGCGCGTTGGCTGGCCACCGCCAGCCACGACCTGCGCCAGCCGGCCCACGCGCTGGGCCTGTACCTGGGCGCGCTGCAGGCGCTGCCGGTGGCGCGCAGCGATGCCGAGCTGGCCGAGCTCGCCGAGCGCATGCGCGGCTCGCTGGCGGCGCTGGAGGCGCTGCTGGCCGGCGCACTGGATGTCTCGCGCATCGACGCCGGCGCCGTGGTGCCGCAATGGGACACCGTGGCGCTGGCGCCATTGCTGCGCCGCCTGGCCGACGAAGGCGCGCTGCCGGCCGAGGCCCGCGGGCTGCGCCTGTCGCTGCACATGGCGCCCAACCCGGACGGCGGCGATGCCCTCACCGTGACCGACCCGCAGCTGCTCGAGCGCTTGCTGCGCAACCTGCTGGCCAACGCCGTCAAGTACACCCGCGACGGTGGCGTGCTGGTGGCCTGTCGGCTGCGACGCTCGGAGAGCGGCCAGCGCCTGTGGCGCATCGAGGTCTGGGACAGCGGCGTCGGCATCGCCGAGGCCGACCAGGAGCGGGTGTTCGAAGAGTTCGAGCAGCTGGGTTCCAGCCCGGGCCAGGCTCAAGGTCAAGGTCTTGGCTTGGCCATCGTGCGGCGCCTGGCCATGCTGCTGCAGCTGCGCGTGGTGCTGCGCTCGCGGCCCGGGCGCGGCAGCGTGTTTTTCGTCGAGGGCCTGGTGCCGGCGGGCCATGCGCCGCGGGCCGTGGTGGCGCAGCGCCTGGCCGAGCGCAGCCTGCAGAGCCTGCGGGTGGCCGTGCTCGACGACGACGACGCCGTGCGCGACGCCACGCTGCGCCTGCTGGCACGCTGGGGCATGCAGGTGCAAGATGCCCGGCACTCGCCTGCGCCGCCCGATGCGCTGGTGGCCGATCTGCGCCTGCGGGGCACCCACGCGGCGGGCGACGACGGTCCGGCCACGGTGGTGCGCCTGCTGCAGGCCTGGGGCGGGCCGCGGCCGGTGCTGTGGGTCAGCGCCGAGCCGCTGTCGAGCGCCTTGCGCGCCCAGCTGCCGCCGGGCGCGGTGGTGGAGGCGAAGCCGCTGTCGCCGTCCCGGCTGCGCGCCTGGCTGGAGACGCTGGCGCCCGAGGCGTGATGCCGCACACTCCGTGCTCATGAAAGTGCTGATCGCCGACGACCATCCGCTGGTGCGCGACGCCCTCGCGCGCACCGTGAGCCGCGTGCGCCCAGAGGCGCAGCTGCTGCAGGCCGCGAGCCACGACGAGACCCTGGCGCTGCTCACGGCCGAGCGCCCGCCGCTGGCGCTGGTGGACCTGCACATGCCGGGCATGGACGGCACGCTGGCGCTGCGCCGGCTGCGCCTGGCTTCGCCGACGACGACGCTGCTGGTGGTGTCGGGCGACGACGACCCCGTGGTGATGCGTGCGGCGCTCGCCGCTGGCGCGGCGGGCTTCGTGCCCAAGAGTGAGCCGCCGGAGCGGCTCGAGCAGGCGCTGGCTCTGGTGCTGGCCGGCGGCACCTACCTGCCGCCGCAGGCCCTGGCCGACTTCCGCAACGGCGCCGCGCCCGCGCGCCCCGATCCCGGCGCGCTGACGCCGCGCCAGACCGATGTGCTGCACGGCCTGATGCGCGGCCTGCCGAACAAGTTGATCGCCCGCGAGCTCGGCCTCACCGAAGGCACGGTGAAGATCCACATCGCTGCCATCCTGCGCGCGCTGCAGGCGCGCAACCGCACCGAGGCGGTGGTGGTGGCGCGCGACCTGGGCATCGTGCCGCCGCGGCCGGGCTCATCGCTGCCGTGAACCCCGGCCGCTGCCAGGCGCGCGCTGCCAGGTGCCCGGCCGCTGAAGCTGGGGCTGGTGACGTTCACCAAAAGTTGCAGGCAGGTCAGACCCCGCGCAACAGGGCCCGCAGCGTGCGCACGCGCCGGTCCACGTACACCGGCTTGCGGTGGCGGCGCGCGTTGGCACTCTTGGCGTGCGACACCGAGCCACGCAGCCAGCGCTGCATCCATACCGTGCCCATGCCGATGCGGCGGGCGGCCTTCTGGTGCACCAGCGTGTCTTCCACCAGCACGCAACGCGAGGGTGGCACTTTCAGCCTCGCCGCGATGTGGCGCAGCATGCGTGCGTCGGGCTTGGGGCGCAGGTGGCCGAACATCGCCATGTCCTCGACGGCGATGAGCCCGTCGAACAGGCGGCCGATGCCCAGCACATCGAGCACGCGCTGCGCATACGCGGCCGGTGCGTTGGTGAAGATGAACTTGCGGCCCGGCAGCCGGGCCAGCGCCGCGATGTCGTGGGCATGCCCGCGCACCCGCGCCTCCAGCCCCGGCAGGCGGTGCGTGACGTGCAGAAAGTGCGCCGGCTTCACGCCGTGGTGCCGCACCAGGCCCAGCAGCGTGGCGCCATACCACTGCCAGTAGCGGCGGCGCAGCTGCGTGGCGGCCTCGGCGTCGAGCCCGAGCTCGTCGCGGATGTAGGCGTTCATCGACTCGTGCAGCTGCGGCATCGAGGCCGTGGCGGCGTCGTGCAGCGTGTCGTCGAGATCGAACAGCCAGACGGTGTCGTGCGCGTGCCGGGCCATGCCGTGCGGCTTCAGAACAGCCACAGCCGCCGCTTGCGCAGCGAACTCGGCTTGACCTGGCGGCTGGTGACCAGACCCTGAAGCAACTGCTCGATGCGCTGGACATCGAGGCGCCAGCTCCGCATCACGGGGGGCGTGGCCGAGCCGATGCGCTGGCTGACCACGAGCTGTTGGAGATTGGGGTTCCACGTGATCCAGAAATTGTGGCTGCGGCGGGCGTTGCGCTCGGGCCAGGTGTAGCGGATGGCGTCTCCTGCAAAACCAAGCGCCGCGCCGTTGGGCGCGCGCAGCCAGGTGCGCACGTGCGGGCCCATGCGGGGTGGTGTCTCGACCAGCTCGAGCTTCAGCCGCAAGGCCGCGGGCAGCGCGGCATTGGCCCGCTCCAGGCGCTGCCAGAGATCGCCGATGATGCGGGCCGGGTCGGGCGCTTCCCAGTCCGGCCGGGGCGCGGGCTCGACCGCTTTCGCGCGGCGCTTCAGTTCCTTGTCGATCCAGGACACGGCAGGCCCGGGTGCTCAGTGCGAACGGATCATCGTGCCGTAGGCCTGATCGGTGAGGATCTCCAGCAGCATCGCATGCGGCACCCGCCCGTCGACCACGTGCACGGCGTTGACGCCGCTCTTGGCCGCGTCGATGGCGCCGGCCAGCTTGGGCAGCATGCCGCCGCTGATGGTGCCGTCGGCGATGAGCTCGTCGATCTGCCGCGGGGTGAGCTCGGTCAGCAGTTCGCCGGCCTTGTTCAGCACGCCGCGGATGTTGGTCAGCATCACCAGCTTCTCGGCCTTCAGTACCGTGGCCAGTTTGGCGGCCACGAGGTCGGCGTTGATGTTGTAACTCTCGTTGCCCTCGCCAAAGCCGATGGGGCTGACGACGGGGATGAACTGGTCGTCCTGCAGCGCCTTCACCACGCTGGGGTCGATCGCGGTGATCTCGCCGACTTGGCCGATGTCGTGCTCCTTGGTCGGGTCGTCCTTGTCGGCCATCTTCATCTTGCGGGCGCGGATCATGCCGCCGTCGCGGCCGGTCAGGCCCACTGCCTTGCCGCCGGCGGCGTTGATGAGGCCGACGATGTCTTGCTGCACCTCGCCGCCGAGCACCCACTCGACGACCTCCATCGTTTCTTCGTCGGTGACGCGCATGCCCTGGATGAAGGTGCCCTTCTTGCCGATCTTGGCCAGCGCGTCATCGATCTGCGGGCCGCCGCCATGCACCACGATGGGGTTCATGCCCACCAGCTTGAGCAGCACCACGTCCTCGGCGAAATCCTGCTGCAGCGCCGGGTCCGTCATGGCGTTGCCGCCGTACTTGATGACCAGCGTCTTGCCGTGGAAGCGGCGGATGTAGGGCAGCGCCTGCGCCAGGATCTCGGCCTGGTCGCGCGGGGTGATGTGCGAGAGATCGTGTGACACGTTCGGGACGGGGGTGTCGTCAGGGCTGGCCATGGCGGTGCAGGACATGCGGTAAGGTGTCGACATTGTAGGAAGCCCGCTCTTGGTTCCTGACACTGGAGACGATTCATGAAGCAATGGCTCACGTTCACGGCGGCGCTGCTCACCGCGGCTGCCGTCCAGGCCCAGGCCCCCACAGCCAGCGGCGAGATCACCAAGCTCGACAAGGCGGCGGCGCGCGTCACGCTCAAGCACGGCGAGATCAAGAACCTCGACATGCCGCCCATGACGATGGTGTTCCGTGTGGCCGACGCCAAGCTGCTCGAAGGCCTGGCCGTGGGCCAGCGCATCGGCTTCACGGCCGAGCGCATCAACGGGCAGTACACCGTCACCTCGGTGACGAAGGCGCCCTGATGAGCACCCTTGCCACGACGAACCGCCGCGTGCTGCTGGCGGCGCGCCCGGTGGGCCTGCCCACGGCTGCGAACTGGACCCTCTCCGATGCCCCGCTGGCCAATCTGGCCGAGGGCGAGCTGCGCGTGCGCGTCTCCGCCATCAGCCTGGACCCCGCCATGCGCGGCTGGATGAACGAGGGCAAGAGCTACATCGCGCCGGTGGGCATCGGCGAGGTCATGCGCGCCGGCGGCGTGGGCGTGGTCGAGGCCTCGCGCCACCCGGGCTATGCCGTGGGCGATGCAGTCAGCGGCAGCACCGGCGTGCAGACACACTGGACGGTGGCGCCCGAGCGCGACCGTGGCCACGGCCTGGCGAAGATCGACCTGCGCCTGGGCACGCCGACGCAGTGGCTCAACGTGCTGGGCATGCCGGGCATGACGGCCTACTTCGGGCTGATGGACGTGGGCCTGCCGAACCTCACCAAGCCGGCGGGCGAGACGCTCGTCGTCTCGGGTGCGGCCGGTGCCGTGGGCCAGACGGTAGGGCAGCTGGCCAAGCTGAAAGGCCTGCGCGTGGTGGGCATCGCCGGCGGCGCGGCCAAGTGCGACTGGGTCGTCAAGGAGCTCGGCTTCGACGCCTGCATCGACTACAAGGCCGGCCCGTCTGCCGTGCGCGACGGCCTGAAGGAACACTGCCCGCAGGGCGTGGACATCTACTTCGACAACGTCGGCGGCGACATCCTCGACACCGTGCTGGCGCGCATCAACCGCCGCGCGCGCATCGTCATCTGCGGCGCCATCAGCCAGTACAACAACACCACGCCGGTGCAGGGCCCGAAGAACTACCTGAGCCTGCTCGTCAACCGCGCCCGCATGGAAGGCATGGTGGTGTTCGACTACGCCGACCGCTACCACCTGGCCGTGGCCGAGATGGCTGGCTACCTGAAGGACGGCCGCATGAAGAGCCGCGAAGACGTGGCCACCGGGGGTGTGGATGCGTTCCCGGCGACGCTGAACAAGTTGTTCAGTGGCGAGAACTTCGGCAAGCTGGTGCTGTCGCTGCAGAACTGAGGCGGTCGCCGAGTTTTTGGGCAAGGTGGCGACGGCTTGCTGAGCCTATCGAAGCCCTATCCACCCGACCGCGCGTCGCGGCAGGCGGTGCGCGGTGCGGGCGCTAGGTGTGGCGGTCAGCCCTGCGGGCTGACTCCCCTTGTATGTTCTCGCCCGTGTTCATTCTTCCTAGTGGTCGTGGTGGCTGTGGGCAAGTGGGCAGAGGTCGGCGCGGTGGGCAACGCGAAGCGTTGTCCACGGCAAGCCGCCCGGTTCGAGC
>JBIJAP010000485.1:0-2805 GCA_044345715.1 Rubrivivax sp. | reverse complement strand
GATGCAGCGCGCCTCGTGCGCCGCGCTCCACTGGCCGCTGACGAACAGCGGGCTGTAGCCGGCGGCGCCGAGCGTGTCTTCGATGCCGCGCAGCGCGCCGCCATAAAACGGGCTGTCGATGGCCTGCGTGACCACCCCCACGCTCAGCGTGCGCCCGCCCGCCAGGCCGCGTGCCACCGGGTTGGGCACGAAGCCCAGCCGGGCGATGGCCTCATCGACGGCCGCGCGCTTGTCCTCGCTGACGATGGCCGTGCCATTGAGGATGCGCGACACCGTGGCCGCCGACACGCCGGCACTGGTGGCCACCATCTCGAGCGTCACCTTGGCTGCGCCGCCATCGGCCGTGCGGCGCGCCTTCCGCTTGACTGCGCTGGGGTCGTTCATTGCCACTGTGCCGGTCCGATCCTGATCTGCCGGGCTCCTCCGCCGCCGAGTCTACGTGCCGCGGCGAGGCCTGCGGACCGGCGCGCACCCGCAGCTCGGCCATCATCCCCACCCGCGATCAACCCTTCACGAGTGACCATGAACAACGACCTCTTCGACCAAGGCCTGAAGACCCGCCGCGAGGTGCTCGGCGCCGAGTACGTGGACGCCGCCCTCGCTGCCGCCGACGACTTCACGCGGCCGCTGCAGGAGCACATCACCCAGTACGCCTGGGGCGACATCTGGAACCGCCCGGGCCTGGACAGGCGCACCCGCAGCCTGCTCAACCTGGCCATGCTGACAGCGCTGAACCGGCCGCACGAGCTGCGCCTGCACGTCAAGGGCGCGCTGCGCAACGGCGTCACGCGCGACGAGATCCGCGAGGTGCTGATGCAGACCACCATCTACTGCGGCGTGCCGGCGGCGATGGACAGCTTTCGCGTGGCGCGCGAGGTCTTCAAGGCCGAGGACGCCGCAGCGCCGGCTCAACCGTAGGTGCTGCGCAGCAGGCCGAGCCCGTCGATCTCGACCTCGACCTCGCTGCCCGGCTTCATCGGCAGCACGCCCAGCGAGGTGCCGCAGAGGATGAGGTCGCCGGGTTGCAGCTGCAGGTCTTGCGACAGGCGCCAGACCAGCTCTTCGGGGCCGAAGAACATGTCGGCCAGCGCGTAGTTCTGGCGCTCGCGGCCGGCCACGCGGGTGCGCAGCAGGGCGGGCGCGGGATCGAAGGCGGTGTCGATCCAGGGGCCGAAGGCCGCAAAGCCCGGCAGGCTCTTGGCGCGCGCCCACTGCGCGAAGCTGGCGTCGCGGTTCAGCAGCTCCATCGCCGTGAAGTCGTTGGCCACCGTGTAGCCGAAGATGGCGCCGGCGGCCTCGTCGCGCGCCAGCCGGTGGGCGGCGCGGCCGATGACGACGGCCAGTTCGCCTTCATACGCCACGCGGCCGACTTCCGGCGCCACCGCGGGCACGGTGCCACCGTGGCCGCTGGCGGCGGCGGGCGACTTGAAGAAGTACAGCGGCTCGGCCGGCTCGGCCCAGCCGTTTTTGGCCGCGGCAGCGCGGAAGTTGTTCCACAGGCCGACGATCTGCCCCGGCTGGCAAGGCGGCAGCCAGCGCACATCGGCCAGCGGCAGCTGCTCGCCAGTGGCCTGCGGCGTGCCGAACAGATCGCCCTCGTGCAGCAGCACGGCATCGCCTTCGACCCGGCCGAGCCGCGCCCGCCCCTCGTGTGTGCATCGCATCCAGCGCATCGGTTCTCCTTGGTTTGCTGATCAGCGCTGCCCGGCAGCGAGATGCGGGAACATCGCCAGGCGTGCCTCGTCATCCATCTCGGTCTTGAAGGCGTGCCTGTCCTTCAACGAAACGGCGCGTTGCGCCGCGGGGCGCTCGTTCACGGCGTCGAACAGGCGCTTGACGTTCGGCAGTTGCGCCCAGGCATCGGCGCCCAGCGCAAAGGCCAAGGCACGCGCCCAGCCCCAGACTGCCATGTCCAGCACGCTGTAGGTATCGCCCAGCATCCACGTCTTGCCCGCCAGATGGGCATCGACGATCTTCCAGTGCCGCCAGGCCTCGAACTCGTAGCGCTTGCTGGCGTAGGGCACCGGCTCCGGCGCGTAGTGCTTGAAGTGCACGCACTGGCCGGTGAAGGGGCCGATGCCCGAGGCCACGAACATCATCCACGACAGCAACGCACCGCGGTGCTGCTCTGCCACCGAAAACTGGCCCGTCTTCTCGGCCAGGTACAGCAGGATGGCCGAGCTGTCGAACACCGTGGTCGCGCCGTCGACGATGACGGGCACCTTGGCGTTGGGGTTCAGCGCGGTGAACGCCGGCAGGTGCTGCTCGCCCTTGCGGGTGTCCACGGGGATCGCTTCGTAGGGCAGGCCCGCCTCCTCAAGAAAGAGCGCGACCTTCATGGGGTTGGGTGCAAGCGAGTAGTAGAACTTCAGCACGGCGGTGGCCTCGTGGGTGGATGGAGGAGCGTCATTCTGTCGTGTTCCGTTGCTGGTCCGAACGTGCGCATCGCGCATCGCGCGTCGCGGCAGGCGGTGCACGGTGCGGGCGCTAGGTGTGGCGGTCGGCCCGTTGGGCCGACTGCCTTCCGCTGCTCGACTTGAGGGGGCACCGCAAAACTCGCTGCGTTCGCTGGCGCGAACTCCGCTCAAACACTTGCGGTGAGTCAGCTTACGAAGCGCGCTGCGCGCGCCCCCCTCAAGTCTGCGCTGCTCAGCGCCCCACATAGCGCCCGCACCGTGCACCGCCTGCCGCTCAAGGAAGCGTTGTGGTGTTCGGTCCGAGAGCCAACCCCAGTTGTTGCGAAGGGCTGTGCGGGCGGGGGCTGCGGCGTGATCTTGAAGCGCCGAGCAGCGCAGACTTGAGGGC
>JBIJAP010000484.1:0-2814 GCA_044345715.1 Rubrivivax sp. | reverse complement strand
GCCGCTTCGAGTGGCGGCCCGAGCACCACGGCTACGTGCTCGGGGCCTCGCCCTTCGACACGGTGGAGGCGAGCGACAACGCCGTCGCGGCGCTGAAGGCCCGCGTCGCGCCGCCGCGCGAGCCCGCGCGCCGCGACCGGGCGCCGCGCCACGCACCGGCCGCGCGCGTGCTGTACGAGCTGCACGTCAAGTCGTTCTCGATGCGCCACCCCGGCCTGCCGTCCGAAGTGAGGGGCACCTACGCCGCGCTCGCCCACCCGGTGGCGCTGGCGCACTTTAGGCGCCTGGGCGTGACGACGCTGTCGCTGCTGCCGGTGCAATACCGGCTCAACGAGCCGATGATGGCGCCGGGGCTCGTCAACCACTGGGGCTACAACACGCTGGGCTTCTTCTGCCCCGACCCGCGCTTTGCGCAGCAGCCCGAGGACCCCACCGCGGTGGCCGACGAGGTCCGCGCCATGGTGGCGGCGCTGCACGCGGCCGGGCTCGAGGTGCTGATGGACGTGGTCTACAACCACACGCCCGAGGGCAACCACTTCGGCCCCACGCTCGGCTTCCGCGGCCTCGACCAGAAGAGCTGGTACCGCGTCGCAGACGATGGAACGTTGGTGGACTTCACGCACTGCGGCAACACCGTGAACGTGGCGCACCCGCAGGTGGCGCGTTTCGTCGTCGACAGCCTGGCCTTCTGGGTGCGCGAGATGGGCGTCGACGGCTTCCGCTTCGATCTCGCCCCCGTGCTGGGCCGTGGCGCCGACGGCGCGTTCTCGCGCGACGCGGCCTTCTTCCAGATGCTGCAGGCCGAACCCGCGCTGCAGGGCGTGGCGCTGATCGCCGAGGCCTGGGACGGCGGCCCGCGCGGCTACCGCGTCGGCGGTTTCCCGGCGCCCTGGCAGGAGTGGAACGACCGCTTCCGCGACGCGGCGCGCGGCTTCTGGCTCGGCAAGCCGGGGCCCCATGGCGCGATCACGCGGCGCGAGCTGCTGGCGCGCTTGGCGGGCTCGCCCGAGCTGTATGCAGGCGACGGCCGCCCGCCCACCAGCAGCGTGAACTTCATCGCCGTGCACGACGGCTACACGCTCGCCGATCTGGTGGCCTACGCGCGCAAGCACAACCACGCCAACGGCGAAGACAACCGCGACGGCCGCGACGACGAGCTCAGCGCGAACTTCGGCGTCGAGGGCGCGACGGCCGACGAGACGATCCGCGCCACGCGCGCCGCCGTGCAGCGCGCGCTGCTGGCCACGCTGCTGCTGGCCCAGGGCACGCCGATGCTGCTGGCCGGCGACGAGTTCGGCCACAGCCAACAGGGCAACAACAACGCCTGGAACCAGGACAACCCGCTCGGCTGGCTGGCCTGGGACGAGGCCGATGACGCGCTCACGGCTTTCGTGGCGCGCGTGCTGTCGCTGCGGGGCGAGGGTGCCCTCGGCGCACCGGCCACCTGGCACGAAGCGCCCTTGCGCGCCTTTGCGCTGGACGACGACGCGCCCGAGGCGCCGGCCGTGCGCACCGGCGGCTGGCTGCTGGTGCTGAACCCCGATGCCGCGCCGCGCTCGATCCCGCCCGAGGCCCTGGAGGGCGTCGTCTGGGCCCTCGCGCTCGACACCGCAGCCCACACGCCCACCGATGTCACGAGCGCGCTCGCCCCGCGCAGCCTGCGCCTCTTGCGGCGGCTGCCCGCCTCCTGAGAATCTCCCCATGCCGTTTGACTTCAGCACCCGCCGCTCCGGCGTCGTCCTGCACATCACCTCGCTGCCCGGGCCGCACGGCCTGGGCGACCTCGGCGACGACGCGCGCCGCTTCGTCGACTGGCTGGCCGCCTGCGGCCAGAGCCTGTGGCAGGTGCTGCCGGTCAACCCCATCGGGCCGGGCCACTCGCCCTACCAGTGCCCCTCGGCCTTTGCCGGCAGCCCGTGGATGCTGGCGCTGGCGCCGCTGGTGCGGGCCGGCTGGCTGCCGGCGCAGGCATTGCGCGGCGCTCCGGCCTTCGACCCCACCCGCGCCGACTACGAACGCGCCGTGCCCTGGCGCTGGGCGCTGCTGCAGCAGGCCGCGGCCGGCTTCGTGGCGCGCGCCACGCCCGACGAGCGGGCCCGCTTCGAGGCCTGGTGCACGGTGGCCTCGAACTGGCTCGACGAGTGGTGCCTGTTCGCGGCGCTGAAAGACGCCCACGGCGGCCAGCCTTGGTGGGCCTGGGGCGAGCCGCTGGCCCGGCGCGATGCCGCCGCGCTGCGCCAGGCCCGCGCCACGCACGCCGACGCGATGCGCGTGCACGCCTTCGTGCAGTGGCAATTCGACGAACAGCTCGCGGCGCTGCGCGACTACGCCCACAGCCGCGGTGTCTTCCTGATGGGCGATGTGCCCATCTTCGTGGCCCACGACAGTGCCGATGTCTGGTCGCGGCCCGACCTGTACTTCATGGACGAGCACCACGAACTCACCGTGGTGGCCGGCGTGCCGCCCGATGGCTTCGGGCCCGACGGCCAGCGCTGGGGCAACCCGCTGTACCGCTGGGACCGCATGGCCACCGAGGGCTACGCCTGGTGGGTGGCGCGCCTGAAGCGCTCGCTGGCGCAGGCCGACCTCGTGCGCATCGACCACTTCCGCGGCTTCGCCGGCTACTGGGAGGTGCCCGCCGCCTGCCCGACGGCGCGCG
The DNA here is from genome assembly GCA_044345715.1 of Rubrivivax sp. Taxonomy (GTDB): domain Bacteria; phylum Pseudomonadota; class Gammaproteobacteria; order Burkholderiales; family Burkholderiaceae_C; genus Rubrivivax. The sequence goes on along the minus strand of JBIJAP010000484.1, from coordinate 155 downwards.
AGGGCCGCTGGGCGCCCGGCCCCGGCCCGGCGCTCTTCGAGGCCTTCCGCGCCGCGCTGGGCGACGAGCTGCCCGTGGTGGCCGAAGACCTGGGCACGATCACGCCCGACGTCATCGCGCTGCGCGATGACTTCGGCCTGCCCGGCATGCGCATC
>JBIJAP010000482.1:0-2820 GCA_044345715.1 Rubrivivax sp. | reverse complement strand
CAGCACCTCGCGTGCGATGCCCGCCTCGGCGGTTTCGCCGGCCTCCATGAAGCCGGTGATCAGCGCGAACATGCGGCCGCTCCAGGCGGCGTTGCGCGCGAGCAGGATCTGCCCATCGCGGTCGGTGCATTCCACCACCGCGGCCAGCACCGGCGTCGGGTTGTTCCAGTGCGTCCAGCCGCAGGCCGGGCAGCGCAGGCGCGTCTTGGCGCCGCCGTCTTCCTCGGCCACGATGGGCGCCAGCGCTGTGCCGCAGGCGAGGCAGAAACGCGGTTCGAATGCCATGTTCAGGCGGGGAACACGCCGGTCGACAGGTAGCGGTCGCCGCGGTCGCAGACGATGAACACCACCACCGCCCCCGGCTCGCGCTTGGCGATCTGCAGCGCCACCCAGCAGGCGCCCGCCGCCGAGATGCCGGCAAACAAACCTTCTTCGCGCGCCATGCGCCGCGCCATGTCCTCGGCGTCGGCCTGGCTCACGAGCACCAGTTCGTCGACATTCGACGCGTCGTAAATCTTCGGCAGGTAGGCCTCGGGCCACTTGCGGATGCCCGGGATGCGGCTGCCTTCGCTCGGCTGTGCGCCGACGATGCGCACCGCCGGGTTCATGCGCTTCAGGTACCGCGACACACCCGTGATGGTGCCGGTGGTGCCCATCGCGCTGACGAAGTGCGTCACGCGGCCCGATGTGTCAGCCCAGATCTCGGGGCCGGTGGTCTCTTCGTGCACACGCGGGTTGTCGGCATTGGCGAACTGGTCGAGCACGCGGCCCTTGCCGTCCTTCTGCATCTGCTCGGCCAGGTCGCGCGCGTACTCCATGCCGCCACCCTTGGGCGTGAGGATGAGCTCGGCGCCGAAGGCCTTCATGGTTTGCGCGCGTTCGATCGACAGGTCCTCCGGCATGATCAGCACCATGCGGTAGCCGCGGATCGCTGCGGCCATGGCCAGCGCGATGCCGGTGTTGCCGCTGGTGGCCTCGATCAGCGTGTCGCCAGGCTTGATGTCGCCGCGCTCCTCGGCGCGGCGGATCATGCTGATGGCCGGCCGGTCTTTCACCGAGCCCGCGGGGTTGTTGCCCTCGAGCTTGCCCAGCAGCACGGTCTCGGCGCTGATGCCCACCTGCCCCGGCAGGCGCTGCAAGCGCACGAGCGGCGTGCCACCGATGGCGTCTTCGAGGGTCTTCCAGGGGGGTGTCGCAGTCATGCGCCGGATTGTCGCAGTCACGTCCTGCCCTGCCCCGCCACGTGGAATGCCATGGGGAATGGCCTGGGATGTGCGTGTGATAATCGCCCCGCTTCGGCCACCAGCGCCGTCAAGTCGCCCGCGTGACGAAATCGGTAGACGTAGCGGATTCAAAATCCGCCGCCGCAAGGCGTGCCAGTTCGAGTCTGGCCGCGGGCACCACCCCTACGCAGGCCCGCCCCCTCCATGCCGCCGCTGTCACCCACCACCCGCAACGTGATGATCGTCTGCGCGGTGGCGTTCCTGCTGTCGATGTTCGCGCCGCTGATGCGCTGGCTGGCTCTGTGGCCGCTGGACTCGGGCCTGTTCATGCCGTGGCAGCTGCTCAGCTACGCGTTGCTGCATGGCGACCTGGCGCACCTGCTGTTCAACATGCTGGGCCTGTGGATGTTCGGCTCCGAGCTCGAACGGCTCTGGGGCGTGCGCCGCTACCTGCAGTTCATGGCCGGCGCCGGCGTGGCGGCCGCCGTGACGCAGCTGCTGGTGACGGCACTGATGGGCAGCGCTTCCCCGACGGTGGGCGCCTCGGGCGTGCTGTTCGGCCTGCTGATGGCCTACGCGCTGAGCTTCCCGCGGCGCCAGTTCGATCTCGTCGGCTTCCTGCCCGTGGTGCTGCTGCTGATGCCGTCGCAGATCCTCAACATCGCCGGCATGGTGCTGTTCTTCGTGCTGTTCACCAACCGCCAGGCGGTGCCGATTCCGCCGGTGTTCGTGCCGGCCATGACGCTGGTGGCCATCTACGGCGCGCTGGAGCTGTTCCTGGGCCTCTTCATGCGCAGCGGCGGCATCGCGCACTTCGCCCACCTGGGCGGGCTGCTGGGCGGCTGGCTGATGATGGCCTGGTGGCGCAACCGCTTCCGCGCCGATGCGCGCCGCGGGCGGCGCTGAAGGCCTCAATCCAGGCCGTCAGCCACGGTCGGGTGGCGCAGCACGACGCGCAGCTCCTCCTTGAGCCGCTGGTTGCCGATGCGGCGCGACTCGCTCATGAAGCTCATCGTCATCGATGACAGCGTCGCGGCGGCCTCGGCCCGGCTCAGCCGCGGCACCGACGGCAGGCCCGACAGCCGCGCCACCAGATCGAGGTAGTCACCCATCTTCAGCTCGGAGTCGTCGACGACGTTGATCACGCGCTGCGGCCGCGCGCGGGCCAGCGCGGCCACGCAGGCGCGGGCGAGGTCGTCGGCATGGATGTGGTTGGTGTAGACGTCGTCTTCGGCTCGCAGCGCCGGCATGCCGCGGCGCACGCGTTCGCGCGGATCGCCCCCATCGCGGTTGCAGGCGTAGATGCCGGGGATGCGCAGAATGGCCGTCCGCACGCCGCCAGCGCGGCCGCGCAGGCGCACGCGGGTCTCGGCATCGACGCGGCGCCAGGCGCGCTCGGTGGTGGGCGCGGGCATCGTGGTCTCATCGATGCGCGCACCCTGGCAATCGCCATACACGCCCGTGGTGCTGGCGTAGACGAAGCGGCGCGCGCGTCCGCCGCGCGCCAGCGCCGCCAGCAAGGCCGCGGTGCGGGGGTCTTGCCGGCCCTGGTTGGGGGGCGGGGCAAGGTGCAACACCGCGTCGGCCAGGCCAGCCA
>JBIJAP010000481.1:0-2826 GCA_044345715.1 Rubrivivax sp. | reverse complement strand
CGGGGACGGTGTCGTCGCAGGCAGCGCGATCTCGGCGGCGGCGCGGTTGTCGAGGCGACCCGTCAACCCAGCGGCATCACCCAGCGCTTCGGCCCGCACCGCTTCCACGGTTTCGTGCTCGAAGCCCGGCAGGCCCAGCAGGTTGCCCAGCACGCGCAGCAGCTTCCAGCCCGGACGCGTGTCGGCCAGCGGCTTGACGACGCCGTGAAAGGCCTGCACCCGGCCCTCGGCGTTGACGAAGGCGCCGCCCGTCTCGGTGAAGGGTGCCGTGGGCAGCAGCACGTCGGCGGCCTGCGCCAGCGCGCTGTCGGGGCCGTCGAAGAAGGCCGTCATCGCGACCACCAGGCCCGACTGCGCCAGCGCGTGGTGCGTGGCTGCGGCATCGGCGCCGTCGAGGTGCGGCTCGGTGTTCAGCAGCAGCACCGCCTTCATCGGCTGCGTCAGCATCTGCGCGGCGTTCAGGCCGCCCGGGCCGGGCACGGCACCCACGAGCTGGGCACCGACCGCGTTGCCGCCTTCACCGAGGTAGCCCACGGTGGCGCCGGTCTGCGTGGCGATCCACTGCACCACGGCCAGCAGCTGCGTGGCCTGCGGGTGCTGCGCAGCGGCATGGCCCAGCAGCACGGCCTTGTGCTCGCCCGACAGCAGCATCGCGGCCACGGCCTGCGCGTGCTCGCCCGGATCGGCCGGGAGCGGGGCCGGCACACCGGCGGCGCGGGCCACGGCGGCGGCCACGTCGGCCAGCTGCTGCAGCCACTGCGTGGGCGCGGCGGTAAGCGTGGCTGCCAGCGGCAGCGCCCAGTCGTCGTGCACGGCATTCAGGCTGGCGATGCGCGCGCCGCGCTTGGTGGCGTGGCGCAGGCGGGCCGCGAACAGCGGATGGTCTTTGCGCAGGAAGCTGCCGATGACGAAGGCGCGGTCCAGCGTCGACAGCGAGGCGATCGAGCGGCCGAGCCAGCGCGCCTTGCCGGCTGCGGCGGTGTTGCCGAAGTCGGCGTGACGCAGGCGGTGGTCGATGCTCTCGCTGCCCAGGCCGCGCACCAGTTTGCCCAGCAGGTGCATCTCTTCGACCGTGGACATCGGGTGCGCTAGCGCGCCGATGTGCGAGGTGCCGAACTCGGCCTTCACCCGCTTCAGGCCGTCGGCCACATAGCCCAGGGCGGTGGTCCAGTCGACGGCTTGCCACTGGCCGCCCTGCTTGATCATCGGCTGCTTCAGGCGCTGCGCGCTGTTGAGCGCCTCGTAGCTGAAGCGGTCGCGGTCGGCGATCCAGCACTCGTTGACGTCTTCGTTCTCGAGCGGCACCACGCGCATCACGGTGCCCGACTTCACCTGCACGATGAGGTTGGCGCCGGTGCTGTCGTGCGGCGAAACCGACTTGCGACGCGAGAGCTCCCAGGTGCGCGCGCTGTAGCGGAAGGGCTTGCTGGTGAGCGCACCGACAGGGCAGATGTCGATCATGTTGCCCGACAGTTCGGAGTCGATCGTGCGGTCGGTGACGGTCGTGATCTCGCTGTGCTCGCCGCGGTGGATCATGCCCAACTCCATGGCACCGGCCACTTCCTGGCCAAAGCGCACGCAACGGGTGCAGTGGATGCAGCGCGACATCTCCTGCATGCTGATCAGCGGGCCGACGTCCTTGGTGAGGACGACGCGCTTTTCTTCGGCGTAGCGGCTGGCGCTGCTGCCGTAGCCCACGGCCAGGTCTTGCAGCTGGCACTCGCCGCCCTGGTCGCAGATGGGGCAGTCCAGCGGGTGATTGATGAGCAGGAACTCCATCACCGACTGCTGCGCCTTCACGGCCTTGTCGGACTTCGTGCGCACCACCATGCCGTTGGTCACCGGCGTGGCGCAGGCCGGCATGGGCTTGGGCATCTTTTCGATGTCGACCAGGCACATGCGGCAGTTGGCCGCGATGGACAGCTTCTTGTGATAGCAGAAGTGCGGCACGTAGATGCCAGCGGCATCAGCGGCGTGCATGACCACGCTGCCGTCGGGAACCGTGACGGTCTTGCCGTCGATGTGGAGTTCGGCCATGGTCAGACGTATTGCGGCACAGCGCAGGTCTTGTGTTCGACGTGGTACGCGAACTCGTCGCGGAAGTGCTTGAGCATGCCTTCCACCGGCATGGCGGCGGCGTCGCCCAGGGCACAGATGGTGCGGCCCTTGATGTTGGCAGCCACGCTGTCGAGCAGCGCCAGGTCGTCGGCTCTGCCCTGCCCGTGTTCGATGCGGTGGATCACGCGCCAGAGCCAGCCCGTGCCTTCGCGGCAGGGCGTGCACTGGCCGCAGCTCTCGTGCTGGTAGAAGTAGGAGAGGCGCAGCAGGCTCTTCACCATGCAACGGCTGTCGTCCATGACGATGACGGCACCCGAGCCCAGCATCGAGCCGGCCTTGGCGATGGCGTCGTAGTCCATCGTCAGGTCCATCATCGTCTTGCCCGGCAGCACGGGGGCCGACGAGCCACCCGGGATGACGGCCTTCAGCTGCCGGCCCGAGCGCACACCACCGGCCAGCTCGAGCAGCTTGGCGAACGGCGTGCCCAACGGCACCTCGAAGTTGCCGGGCTGGTTGACGTCGCCGACGACGCTGAAGATCTTCGTGCCGCCGTTGTTGGGCTTGCCGCACTCGAGGTAGGCCTGGCCGCCGTTGTTGATGATCCACGGCACCGCGGCAAAGGTCTCGGTGTTGTTGATCGTCGTGGGCTTGCCGTACAGGCCAAAGCTCGCCGGGAACGGCGGCTTGAAGCGCGGCTGGCCCTTCTTGCCTTCGAGGCTTTCGAGCAGCGCGGTCTCTTCGCCGCAGATGTAGGCGCCGAAGCCGTGG
>JBIJAP010000480.1:0-2847 GCA_044345715.1 Rubrivivax sp. | reverse complement strand
AAACCGCGCCTGCCGCGCCGCGCGCGAAATGGTCACGTAGCCGGTTTCGAGCGGCTCGCGCAGCGCCTCCAGCGCGGCGCGCGGGAACTCGGGCGTCTCGTCGAGGAAAAGCACGCCGCCGTGGGCCAGTGAGATCTCGCCCGGCCGCGGCGGCGAACCCCCGCCCACCAGCGCCGCCGCGCTGGCGGTGTGGTGCGGCGCGCGCACCGGCCGCTGGCCGCTGGCGGCCGTGGCGTCGTCGGCCCCCGAGCGCAGCCCGGCGACGGCCGCCGCCGCCAGCGCCTCGGCCTCGTCCAGCGGCGGCAGCAGCCCGGCCAGGCGCTCGGCGAGCATCGACTTGCCGCTGCCCGGCGGCCCCACCATCAACAGGCTGTGGCCGCCCGCGGCGGCGATCTCCAGCGCCCGCTTGGCGGCGGCCTGGCCCTTGACGTCGCGCAGGTCGGGCCAGACGCGGGAGGCACCCGGCTCGGCCGGCTGGGCACGCGGCAGAGGCATCGCCGCCTCGCCTGGCACCAGCGACGCCACCACCTGCGCCAGCGTGGTGGCCGATCGCACGTCAATATCCCGAGCCCTGGCAGCCGAGCGTGCGCTCACATCAGGCAGCACGAGCGTGTGAGTGGGCGCATCGGCCCGCAGCGCCAGCGCCAGCGCCAGGGCGCCTCGCACCGGGCGCAAGGCGCCGGCCAGCGAGAGCTCGCCGGCCCACTCGGCCGCATCGAGCCGCGCCGCGTCCAGCTGCCCGGCGGCGGCCAGGATGCCCAGCGCGATCGGCAGATCGAAGCGGCCACTCTCCTTGGGCAGATCGGCCGGTGCCAGGTTGACGGTGATGCGCTTGTTGTGCGGGAACTCGAAGCCACTGGCCAGCAGTGCCGCCCGCACCCGCTCGCGCGACTCCTTCACCTCGATGTCGGCCAAGCCCACCAGCGTGAAGCTGGGCAGGCCGTTGGCCAGTTGCACCTCCACCTGCACCGGCGGCGCATTCAGCCCGTCCAGCGCCCGGCTCCGAACCACGGCCAGCGACATCGTCTTTCCTCCTGTTCATGCAGGAGCCGATGGTCGATTGCGCACCGCGACCGTGCATCGCACCAAATGTGTGCACACCGAGGGGTGAGCGAGCAGGGTGCCCTCTTTCGGGGGAGCGCCGTGCCCTAGGCGGGGCAACGGGCCCGGGTTCGGCTTGGGGCAGACGTGGCACAGGCCTTGCAAACCAGTCTCGCAACGGTGGTTGGAGGGTGGGACGGCTTGCCGTCCGCCGCGCCGTGGGTCTGTGCCCACACGATGGGATTTTTGGTCTGGTTTGCGACTTTGAGGAGTCCGCGCAATGAAGATGGTGACTGCCATCGTCAAGCCCTTCAAGCTTGACGAAGTGCGTGAAGCCCTGAGCGGCATCGGCGTTCAGGGGATCACGGTGACCGAAGTCAAGGGCTTCGGCCGACAGAAAGGCCACACGGAGCTGTACCGCGGCGCCGAGTACGTGGTCGACTTCCTGCCCAAGGTGAAGATCGAGGCCGCCGTCGACGAGAGCATCGTCGAGCGCGTCATCGAAGCCATCGAGAACTCGGCCCGCACCGGCAAGATCGGCGACGGGAAGATCTTCGTCACCTCGCTGGAGCAGGTGGTCCGCATCCGCACCGGTGAAACCGGCAAGGAAGCCCTCTGATGCGCGCCGCTGCCCTGGCTCGCGAGCTGAGTCCCCCGAAAGAAGACCTCATGAAGAAACTCCTCACCACCTTCCTGGCCGGCGTGCTGCTGGCCTTTGCCAGCCTGCTGCTCAGCGGCACGGCGTTTGCGCAGGCGGCGTCCGAACCGGCCGCGGCGGCATCCGCTGCCGTGGTCGCTGCGCCGGCCGAAGCCGCGTCGGCCCCGGCGGCTCCGGCCGCCGCCGCTCCTGTGCCCAACAAGGGCGATACCGCGTTCATCACCATCGCCACGGCGCTCGTCATCATGATGACGATCCCCGGCCTGGCGCTGTTCTACGGCGGCCTGGTGCGCAGCAAGAACATCCTGTCGGTGCTGATGCAGGTGTTCTGCGTCTTCTGCCTGATCTCGGTGCTGTGGGTTGTGTATGGCTACTCGCTGGCCTTCACCGCCAGCAACCCGTACATCGGCGGCCTGAGCAAGATGTTCCTGGGCGGCGTGACGCCCGAGTCCATCGCCGCCACGTTCAGCAAGGGCGTCTACATCCCCGAGCTCACCTTCGTCGCCTTCCAGGGCACCTTCGCGGCCATCACCACGGCGCTGATCGTCGGTGCCTTCGCTGAGCGCATGAAGTTCTCGGCGGTGCTGCTGTTCTCGGTGATCTGGTTCACCTTCGCCTACCTGCCGATCGCGCACATGGTCTGGTACTGGGACGGCCCGGACGCCATCACCGACGCCGCCAGCCTGGCCACCGTGACGGCCAATGCCGGCGCGCTGTGGGCCAAGGGCGCGCTTGACTTCGCCGGCGGCACGGTGGTGCACATCAACGCCGCCATCGCCGGCCTGGTGGGTGCCTACGTGGTGGGCAAGCGCATCGGCTACGGCAAGGAAGCCATGGCGCCGCACAGCCTGCCGCTGACGATGATCGGCGCGTCGATGCTGTGGGTGGGCTGGTTCGGCTTCAACGCCGGCTCCAACCTCGAAGCCAACGGCATCTCGGCGCTGGCCTTCATCAACACCGTGGTCGCCACGGCAGCGGCCACGCTGTCCTGGATCGCGGCCGAAGCACTGATGCGCGGCAATGCCTCGATGCTGGGTGCGGCCTCGGGTGCGGTGGCGGGCCTGGTGGCCATCACGCCGGCTTGCGGCTTCGTCGGCGTCGGCGGTGCGCTGGTCATCGGCCTGATCGCCGGTGTGGTGTGCCTGTGG
>JBIJAP010000479.1:0-2850 GCA_044345715.1 Rubrivivax sp. | reverse complement strand
TGTGCGCCGACGCGCTGGTGCAGCCGGGCGATGTGATCGTGGCCGACGACGACGGCGTGGTCTGCGTGCCGCGCAAGCTGGCGGCGGCCACGCTGGAGGCGGCCACGAAGCGCGAGGCCAACGAAGGCGAGAAGCGCGCCAAGCTGGCCAGCGGCGTGCTGGGCCTGGACATGTACAAGATGCGCGAGCCGTTGGCGGCGGCGGGGTTGCGGTATGTGGATTGAGGAGGCGGTGGAGGCAGGGCTTCGACAGGCTCAGCCCGAACGGAGGTTTCCCGCTTCCGTTCTCACTGAGCCTTCCATCTCCGTTCTCACCGAGCCACACACCTCCGCTCGCACTGAGCCCGTCGAAGTGCCCGCACACCGCACCGCAAGTCGCACGCCATGACCATCGCCCTCATCGGCTACGGCGAAGTCGGCCGCATCCTCGCTGAAGACCTGCGCGCCCGCGGCGTGGCCGTGCGTGCCTACGACCTCAAGCTCGACAAGGCCGACAGCGCCCAGCTCCTGCGCGAGCACGCCGCCACGCACGGTGTGGAGCTGGCCGCCAGCGCCGCCGCCGCCGCCCGCGGCGCCACGCTCGTGATCAGCGCCGTCACTGCCAGCCAGGCCGTGCCCGTGGCCACCGCCGTGGCGCCCGCGTTGGCCGCACAGGCCTTCTTCCTCGACTTCAACAGCGCCAGCCCCGGCGCCAAGATCCGCGCCGCCGAGGCCGTGCATGCCGCCGCCGGCCGCTACGTCGAAGGCGCGGTGATGACCAGCGTGCCGCCCTACCGCAGCCGCGTGCCGCTGCTGCTGGGCGGCCCGCACGCCGAGGCCTTGAAGCCGCTGCTCGATCAACTCGGCTTCGCACCCAAAGTGCACAGCCCACAGCTCGGCTTGGCCAGCGCCACCAAGATGTGCCGCAGCGTGATGATCAAGGGCCTGGAGGCCATGGTCATCGAAAGCTTCACGACGGCGCGCGCGCACGGCGTGGAGGACGCGGTGATCGCCTCGCTGCAAGAAACCTTTCCCGGCATCGACTGGGAGGCTCAGGCCGCGTACTTCTTCCAGCGCGTCATCGAGCACGGCCGCCGCCGAAGCGAAGAGGTGCGCGAGGTCGCCGTCACCGTGCGCGAGGCCGGCCTCGAACCCTTCAGCGCCGCCGGCACCGCCGATCGGCAGGCCCACGTCGCCGACCTCGCCGACGCCGGCGTGTTCGGCCGCCGCGGCGAGCCAGGTTTTGCCCGCAGCGCCGACTGGCGCCAGGAAGCCGACCGCTTGCTGGCCCACCTCAAGGAACCAGGAACATGAAGACCCAGGTCGTGATCATTGGCGCCGGCCCGGCAGGCCTGCTGCTGTCGGAACTGCTGCACCGCCACGGCATCGAGAGCATCGTGCTCGAGCGCTCCAGCCGCGAGCACGTGCTGGCGCGCATCCGCGCCGGTGTGCTCGAAAGCACCACGGTGGACGTGCTGCGCGAGTTCGGCCTGGCCAGGCGCATGGACGCCGAGGGCCACCCGCACGACGGAATGCGCATCGCGTGGGCCGGGCGCGACAGCTTCTTCGTCGACACCTACCAGACGCTGGGCCGCCGCTTCATGGTCTACGGCCAGACCTCGATCCAGGAAGACCTGTTCGCCGCCGCCGACCGCCGCGCCCAGCCGGTGCTGACCGAGGCCTCCGACGTGGTGCTGCACGAGCACGACGGCACGCCTGGCGCGAAGCCCTTCGTCACCTTCGTGCACGGCGGCGAAGCGAAGCGCATCGACTGCGAGTTCATCGCCGGCTGCGACGGCTTCCACGGCGTCAGCCGCCGTTCCATCCCCACGAGCGTGCGGCGCGAGTACGAGAAGGTCTACCCCTTCGGCTGGCTGGGGGTGATGGCGCGCGTGAAGCCGCTGCCCGACATCACTTACGTCAACAACCCGCGCGGCTTTGCGCTGGCCAGCTACCGCAACCAGAACCTCTCGCGCTTCTACATCCAGGTGCCGCTTGGCGACAAGGTCGAGGACTGGCCCGACGAGCGCTTCTGGCCCGAGCTGAAGGCGCGCTTTCCGGCCGAGCTGGCGGCCGGCATCACCGAGGCCGACACCATCGAGAAGAGCATCGCGCCGCTGCGCAGCTTTGTCTCCGAGCCCATGCGCTATGGCGCACTGTTCCTGTGCGGCGACGCGGCCCACATCGTGCCGCCCACTGGCGCCAAGGGCCTGAACCTCGCGGTGAGCGACGTGTTCTACCTGTCGCGCGCCATGGCGCGCTGGTACGGCCGCGGCGACGCCCGTGCGCTCGACGGCTACAGCGCCACGGCGCTGCGCCGGGTGTGGAGCAGCGTGCGCACGAGCTGGTACCTCACCACGCTGCTGCACCGTTTTCCGGACACCAGCGAGTTCGAGCAGAAGGCGCAGGAGTACGAGTTGGACTACCTGAAGAACTCCGAACGTGCGCAAGCGGCACTGGCTGAGCAGTACGCCGGCCTGCCCTTCGAGTTGTTGGACTGATGACGATGAGCACCTTCGAGAAAACCCCTGGCTGGCTGGACTGGTACGCCGGGCCCGCCAAGCCCCGCTTCCAGCTGCCTGCGGGCGCGGTGGACGCGCACTGCCACGTCTTCGGCCCAGGCGCCGAGTTCCCGTTTGCCCCCGAGCGCAAGTACACGCCCTGCGACGCCAGCAAGGCGCAGCTGTTTGCGTTGCGCGACCACCTCGGCTTCGCGCGCAACGTCATCGTGCAGGCCACCTGCCACGGCGCCGACAACCGCGCCATGGCCGACGCCTGCGCCACGAGCGGCGGCAAGGCGCGTGGCGTGGCCACCGTGCGCCGCAGCGTGACGGACCACGAGCTCGAGCAGTTGCATGCGGCGGGCGTGCGC
>JBIJAP010000079.1:0-11373 GCA_044345715.1 Rubrivivax sp. | reverse complement strand
CTAGCGCTGGCCCTGCCGGCCGCAGCGCAGCAGGGCAGCGGCGCTCTGCAGGTCTTCGGCCAGATCGGCCTGGCGGCGTCCTACAAGACTCACCAGACAGGCGGCGGCTCGCTGAAGGAACTGGCCGATACGTCGATCCACACCTCGTTCATCGGGTTGCGCGGCCAGGAAGACCTCGGCGGCAGGCTGCGGGCCGTGTTCCGGCTCGAGTCCGTCCTGGTGCCCGACGTGGGCCAGACGGGCCAGGGCAGCCGATTCTGGAACCGGCAAAGCTATGTGGGCCTGGACTACGGGCGCGTGATCACCGTCACGCTGGGCCGCCAGTTCCACGTGGCCACCGAGCGCGTGGTACAGACCTTCGACGTCTACAACCTCGGAGGCTCCAATGCCCACGCCGCGCCACTGGGTCTGATCGGTGTCAACCGCCTGGCGGGCAACGACAGCCGCGCAGACAACGCCATCAAGCTGCGCGTGCGCGGCCCGCTCGGTCTGACTGCCGGGCTGAGCGTGGCCGCGGGAGAGGGCTCGGGCTCCAGAAGCTACAGCGTCGAGGCGTCCCAGATCACCCCCGACTACGCGGTCGGCGCGTTCTTTACGCGCTACGAGGCCCCCATGGTGCTGGCCGCCACGGGTGCGCGCCCCGAGCAACAGGTCTGGGGCGTGGGAGCGCAGGCACCTGTGGGCCCGGTGCGCCTGTACCTGACCTGGATCGACAACCGATTGGACAGCACCGTGGCGGGCCGCGTCACGCAGCACAACCAGCTCGCCATCGCTGGCGTGTCCTGGCAGGCCAGCGCGCAGACCACAGTCAAGGTCTCGTACACGCACGACGAGGCCAGCCGGCTCAATGGCCTGACCGGCCGCGACGGCAAGAAGACCACCTGGGTGGCCTCTGCGGAGTACGCGTTGTCCAAGCGCACGTCGCTGTACGCCGCGGCGTCGCAGAGCGACTTCAGCGGCGGCTACCGGCTCGACCCGGTGAACATCGCCGCGCTCGGCCGGGACCCCGCCGCGTCGTCGACGCGTCAGCTGTCCACCGGCATGCGGCAGGTGTTCTGACGCCACTGCGAACTGAACCTAGGTTCAGTAGCCCGCGGTCGACCGGCTGCCTAGAGTGAGAGGCTGCGCCTCATGACCGTCGCTGCGCGCAGACAAACGTCACCGAAAGACCCCATGCAACTCACCCGTCTCTCTTCCGCCGCTCGTCCCACGTCCAGTGGCCTGGCAGGCGCCGCGCTCGTGGCTGCGTTGTGCATGGCCACGCTGTCGGCGCAGGCCCAGGCGCCCGCGCCCTACACCGGGGAGACCGACCCCATCAAGGCGGGCCTGATGCAGGGCTATCCGCTCGCCGCGGGGCGGCAGGTGAGTCTGCAGAACTGGCTGGGCTTCCCGCACAACCGCTGGGCCTTCAGAAACATGCAGGCGCTGTTTCCCACCGGGGCCATTCCGCGCGGCGACGGGGGAGTGCGTGCGCTGGTGAAGAGCCGCGCGCTCAACGTCGAGACCCTGAGTTTCAAGGACGCCGACGGCCACACCACCACCGTGGGCGACTACTTCAAACGAGAGCACATCGACGGCTTCATCGTCATGCACAAGGGCTTCATCGTCTACGAGGGCTACTTCTCGTCGATGAAGCCGACTGACCAGCACCTGTGGCAGTCGATGACCAAGTCGGTCACCGGCCTGCTGGCCGAGATGCTGATCCACCAAGGCAAGCTCGACGCCAACAAGCCCGCCGGGGAGTACGTTCCCGAGATAGCGGACACCGTTTGGGGCAAGGCCACCGTGCGCGAGCTGCTGAACATGGCGGTGGCCGCCAAGGAGCCCAGCACGCGCGCCGCCGAACTGCCAGCCGACTTCTGGAGCCAGGCCAACTTCCTGCAGTCGCTGAAGGACCCGGCCGTCACGCAGGACGGCAGCAACGGCCGGCTCTTCTATTACACCAACAGCGCGCCGCAGGCCGTGGGCCTCGTGATGACCAAAGTCACCGGCAAGGCCTGGCACCAGCTGGCGCACGAGATGATTTGGTCCAAGCTCGGCGTAGAGCGGGAGGCCCACATCTGGCTGGACCGCGACGGCCAAGCCGCGGCAGCAGGCGGCCTGAGCACTACTCTGCGTGATGCCGCGCGCTTTGCTGAGATGTTGCGCAATGACGGACGTTTCAACAGCCAGCAGATTGTGCCCAAGGCAGTGATCGCATCGCTGCGCAGCAGCAATGCCGCCAATCCACCGGCCAACACCTCGCAGGGCAACGTAGCGATGGTGAAGCTCAGGCCCGAGATGTCCTACAAGAGTTACTGGTACCAGGCCAACGACGGCGTCGGCTCGACGGAGTTCCTGGGCATCTTCGGCCAGCACCTGCTCATCAACCAGGCCGAACAACTGAGCATCGTCCAGTTCGGCTCGTACACGGGGCCAGGCCCCAACGCGCTGAACTGGACTGGCGCGATGAAGGCGATCACCGCGGCCATCGCCAAGCGCCCCTGAACGGCTACATCGAGTCAACCATGTCGATACACAAACTGAACCTCAGACCGAAGGCGAGAGCACGATCTCTGGGCTGCTGCACCCTGTTGCTGGCCGGGACCGCCGCGCTGCCGGCGTGGGCCGACGCCAGCAACGAAGACCTGCAGGCACAACTGGCCAACCCGGTGGCGGTGCTGGTGAGCGTGCCGGTGGTGACCGCCGTCGACCAGAACATCGGCCGCCACGAGGGCGGATCGCGCGTGACCGTGACCGTGCAGCCGGTGCTGCCCTTTCGCCTGAACGCCGACTGGAACCTCGTCACCCGCACCTTGGTGCCGCTGGTGTCGCAGGACGATGTGGTGCCTGGCAGCGGCCGCCAGCAGGGGCTGGGCGATGTCTCCAGCACGTTTTTCTTCACGCCGGCGCGCAGCGTCAAGGGCGGGTGGACCTGGGGCGCTGGTCCGGTTCTGCTGCTTCCCACGGGCACTGATGCACTGCTGACCGCACGCAAGCTGGGGCTGGGTCCCTCGGCCGTGATGCTGAAGCAAGACGCCGGGCTGACCTATGGCGCCTTGGTCAGCCATGTGTGGTCGGTGGCCGGCAGTGAGTCGCGCCCGGACCTGAACACGAGCTTTCTGCAGCCCTTCGTCAGCAAGCGATTCGGACGCTACACCGCGTCGCTCCAGACCGAGGCCACCTACGACTGGACCGGCCGCGCCTGGACGGTTCCGCTGGGCATGGGGATCAGCACGCTCACCACCTGGGGCGGCCAGCGCGTGAACCTGAGTGCGATGCTGCGCTACTGGGCGACCGGCCCGGACGCAGCGCCCAAGGGCGCAGCGTTGCGGCTGACGGCGGCGTTCGTTTTTCCGCCTTCCCGTTGATCGGCAAGAAAACACCGCCGGGCGCGGCGCGTCGTCCGCGGCTTCGGGGCGCCGCGAGACGTCTCGGTCGAATCGCGGCGCGCGCGGCGCTGAGCCTGGGGATGGGCGGAGGAGCCGCAGCCGCATTGGCGCAGGCCAACTGCGTCACCATCGAGGACCCGGGCGCGCGCCTGGCCTGCTATGACCAGGTCGCAGGCCGGGTGACGGCCGCCCCCCTTGCGCCGCCAGGGGTGGCACCCACGGTAAAGCCGGTCACGGCACCGGCCACGGTACGGGGTGCGGCCACCCAAGGACTCATCGAACTCTGGGACCTGAACGCCGAACGTCGGGGGCAGGACCTCGAAGTGCGCCGCCATAAGCCGGTCTATGTGCTGCCCGTGTCGGCCACCTCGCGCGTCAACGAAGCGCCATTCCGCGGCATCGCGGCCGCCACCACCCTGCCTGGCGGCGGCGAGTTGATCCAGCCGGTGGAAGCCAAGTTCCAGATCAGCCTGAAGGCCCGGCTGCTCAGCGACGTGCTGGGCAGCGACACCGATCTCTGGATGGCGTACACGCAGAGCTCGCGCTGGCAGGTTTACGACGGCGCCACGTCCAGGCCCTTCCGCGAGACCAACTACGAGCCAGAGCTGATGCTGGCCATCCGCACGCCCTACGAACTGCTGGGCTGGCAGGGCCGCGTGGCCACGCTGGCGCTCACGCACCAGTCCAATGGCCGCTCGCAGCTGCTGTCGCGCAGCTGGAACCGCGTGATCGCCGACTTCGGCCTGGAGCGTGGCGCCTGGACGATCAACCTTCGCCCCTGGTGGCGCCTGCCCGAAGCAGAAGCCGCAGACAACAACCCCGGCATCGTGGACTTCGTCGGCCGGGGCGAGGTGCTGCTCAGCCACACCCGCGGTGGAGATGTCTACACGCTCCAGCTGCGGCATTCGCTGCGTGGCGGCAGTCGCTCGCGCGGGTCGGCACAACTGGAGTGGGCCACGCCGCTGGCCGGGCAGCTGCACGCCTATGTGCAGCTGTTCAGCGGCTACGGCGACAGCCTCATCGACTACAACTTTCGCCAGACCCGCCTGGGCCTGGGCTTCTCGCTGGTGGAGTGGCGTTGACAAGCTGGTCCCAACCCGATCCGCATCAACTGCCACGCCCGCCCCGCACGACGTTCTTGTCATCAATCCAGGCCAAGGAGCCCCCATGAAGATCCTGAAACCCGCCAGGCCGGCGCTGCCGATCCTGGCCGCGCTGATGCTGGCCGCAACCGGAGCTTGCGCCCAGGGCGCGGCCGCCGGCGCAGCCGTTGTCAAGGCCGACGGCATGCGCATGGCCAGTGGCGCCGTGGAAGTCCGCGGCAAGGTCATCGAGCTGGACAAGATCAACCGCGTGGCTGCCATTCGCGGGCCCAAGGGCCGGGTGATGGACTTCAACGTACCGGCAACCGTGAAAAATTTCGAGCAGGTGGCGCTGGGCGACGAAGTCGTGGTTCGTTACGCCACCGCGGTGGCCCTGGCCCTGGAGCCGGTGCAGGCCGGCAGCGGTATCCGCGAGCGCGTGGAAACACAGGTGGCCGCGGTGGCGCCGCAGGGCGAACTGCCTGGCCGCGCCGGCGGACGCAAAGTGGAGATTCTGGCGGTCATCGAGGCGGCTGATGCGAAGGCGCGCACCGTCACCGTGCGAGGCGCCAAGCGGTCGGTGACGCTGGACGTGCCGCCGGGTGTGGATTTCACCGCGCTGAAGCC
The DNA here is from genome assembly GCA_044345715.1 of Rubrivivax sp. GTDB lineage: Bacteria > Pseudomonadota > Gammaproteobacteria > Burkholderiales > Burkholderiaceae_C > Rubrivivax. The sequence goes on along the minus strand of JBIJAP010000079.1, from coordinate 6,293 downwards.
CGGCCGCGAAGTGCGTGCCGTCTTTATTGAAGCCGCCGTGCTTGACGTGCAGCGCAACGCCAAACCGTAGCGCGCCTTGGAGCGCACTCAACGGTCTATCCTGGTGGCTGCCAACTGATCGGGTCCCGCCATCGCCGCCTGCCCGTCCAGTCCATCCCACAAGGGCGTGCCCTTCGCTCCGAGTGTTGAGTGCGCGTACTCGGTCGCGGACAGTCGCCCGACGGAGTGCATGGGTACCGTGCATCGGCATGACCACCGTGGTGACGCCCGTCCGATGAGGCGCGTGCGGGTCGGCCTGCGGATCGCGTTGGCGGTCTGTCTGGGAGCCGGCGCCACGGGCACCGCCCTTGCGGCCGAGTTGCGTCCGATGTCCGTGGCTGTCTTGCTGAGCGGCTCGCCCGACAACCCGATTGAACTGAATTTCCTCACGGGCTTGCGCAACGCGCTGCGGCGCGAGAAGACCGAGCCGCTGTTGCCGTACGGCCTGAACACAAGCTTTCTGGACCTGCGCCGGGCTGGCGAAGATCCCGAGCGCACAAAGATGCTGCTGGAGCGGCTGGCGCGACAGTACGCCGGACGCCACCACGACGTGCTGGTGGTCAACGGCGCACCGGCGCTGAAGCTGGCTCTGCAGAACCGTCAGCTGTGGCCTGGCGTGCCCATCGTGCACGCCAGCCTGCAGCACAGCGACCTTGGCCCCCAGCCGCTGCCTCCTGATGTGATCGGAGCCGCCGTGGTGTGGGACGTGGCCGGCACGCTCGCCTTGGGTCTGCAGTTGCTGCCGGCCACGCGGCACGTGGCGGTGGTGGCAGGACCCAACCCGCTGGAGCAACAACTCGGTCGCACCGCGATCGCCGAAGTTGCGCGCCAGGCGCCGCGAGCGGCGGTGATTGACTTCACCGGCCCGGTGGAATGGTCGGCCCTGCTGTCGCGCTTGGCCATGCTGCCCGAGCACACGCTGGTGTTGCCGGTGGGCCTGAGCGCCGATGCCAGCGGCCGCGCCATCGACCAGGTGCACGCCCTGCAGATCGGCGCGCGGGTGGCCAACGCACCTGTGTTCACGCTCAATCGCAGCACATTCGGCGCCGGCACCGTGGGCGGCAGCAGGATCGACTTCGAGCGCACAGGCGAGATCGCCGGCGAGCAGGCAGCCCGCCTGCTCGCCGGGCAGTCGGTGCGCGAGGTGGGTCAGATGCGGCTTCATCCCACCAGCAAGGTGCTGGACGAGCGTGCGCTACTGCGCTGGCAGATTTCGCAGGCCCGCGTGCCAGAAGGAGTGGAGATCCTCAACCGCAGCCCGAGCCTGTGGCGCGACTTTCGCGGCCAGTTTCTAGCGACGGCTGCGGCCTTTGCAACGCTGCTGGCGGTGCTGGCATTGATGGTTGTGGAGCGCCGTCGCCGCCGTCGCGCCGAGCGCCTGGCGCAGCACCAACTGGCCGCGCTGGCGCGCATGGAGCGCGCGGCCACGATCGGTCAGCTCTCGGCTTCGCTGGCCCACGAGGTGAACCAGCCGCTGGGCGCCGTCATCAACTACGCCCGCGGTGCAGAGCGTTTGCTGAACCAGCAACCGCCGCCGCTGGAGAGGGTAGCCCAGGCACTGCGCGAAATCGGCGACAACGGCCAGCGCGCGGTGCAGGTGATGGAACGCGTGCGTCGGCTATTCAACGGGGACGGCCGCGCCAGCACCACCATCGACATGACGCAGCTGGTCGACGAGACCGTGGCGCTGGTCAAGCCCGAAGCCCTGCGCCGCGGCGTCGAGTTGCTGGTGGAATTGCAGTCCCCGCCGCCTGCCCTGACCGGCGACGCCGTACAGCTGCAGCAGATGCTGCTGAACCTGTTGCTCAACGCACTGGACGCCAGCGAGGGCCAGCCGCACGGCCAGGTGCTCGTGCAACTCGGTGCCCAGGACGGCGGCTTGGCGCTGTCAGTGTGCGACAACGGGCCTGGCATCCCGGCGAGCCTGCTACCGCGGATCTTCGATCCCTTCTTCACCACCAAGGCCACCGGCATGGGCATGGGACTCGTGCTGGTGCGCCGTATCCTCGAATCACATGGCGGCCGCACGCGCGCCACCGATCGGCCCGCGGGCGGCACCGCCATGCAGGTCTGGTTGCCCGCCGCCGAGGAAGGAGCCGACCCTCCATGAATCCGACACTGGCCGAGGCCACGATCCACGTCGTCGATGACGACAGCGCGTTCCGCGCTTCCACCGCCTTCTTGCTCGACTCGGCCGGCTTGCGCTGCGTCAGCTACGACAGCGCGGAGGCCTTCCTGCAAGCCCCGCCCAAGGGCCCGGGCTGCGTGCTGCTGGACATATCGATGCCGGGCCTGTCGGGGCTGGAGCTGCAACAGGAGCTGGCTGCCAGCGCCGTGGCCCTGCCGATCGTGTTTCTCACCGCGCACGCCGAATTGCGCACCGGCGTGCGCGCCATGCGTGCCGGAGCAGAAGACTTTCTCACCAAGCCGGTTGATGCCGACGAACTGCTCGATGTCGTGCAGCGCGCCCTGGTGCGCGACGGCGCAACCCGCCTGGCCGGGCAACGCATTGAAGCGTTGAAGACCCGCGCAGCCACGCTCACGCCGCGCGAACTCGAGGTGCTGGCGCTGGTGGCCGCCGGGCGGCTCAACAAGTTGATTGCCCTCGACCTTCACCTGGCGCTGCAGACGGTGAAGTTCCACCGCGGCAACGTGATGACCAAGCTGGGTGCGGGCTCCACCGCCGAGTTGGTGCTAATGGCGGCCGAGTTGGGCATGACGGTGCCACCCGTGGCACGACCGCCATAAAGTGACTCTCGCCGCAGCCGTGCCTTGAAGACACGCTCAGGGCTTGTCGCGGGCCCTGGGTTCAGCTTTGGCGTCGGCCCGGCCTTCGGCCTTGGACTTGAGCTCGGCCTTCACGCCATGCCCGGCCTTGGCATCGTCCTTGGCGTCAGCACGGTCGCGCAGCTTCTCCACGGGTTTGTGCTGCTCGGGGGCAGCTGGTGCCTTGCGAACGGCCCGGGCGCGCGCGTCGTCGCGGTCCTTCACGGAGGCCAGGGCCTTGGGGCCGAAGTTGTCGCGGCTGCGTGCGTCGCGATACGGCACCTTGCCGCGGCGCGCCGGGTTGTGCACGAAGACGTTGTTGTTGACTTCGATGCGCTTGTTGATGTGAATGCTGTTGTAGTGGTTGACGTTGATGTTGACCTCGCGCCGGTCCCAGCGGAACCCGCCCCACAGCGAATGCGTGACGCCGCGCACCACGAAACCCCAGAAGAACCCGGCCACGAAGGCGTTGCCCGGCGGGGAATAGGCCGGCGGTGGCGCCCAGTAGTACGGTGGGTAGGCCGGGTAGCCCCAGACACCGTAGACCACCGTGGGCTGGTAGACCGGCACGTAGACCACGCTGGGCTGCGCCGGTTCGATGACGATGACCTGCGCGCTGCCTGCGGTCTGCACCAACACGGTCTGCTGCGTCGTCGTCTTCAGGTTCCCGGCGGTCTGCGCCTGCGCGCGCAGCACTTGCACGCGCGCCATTACGCGGGCCGGATCTTCTAGGAAGGCGTCACCCAGCTCCTGCGCCTGCGACGGGTGCGCATCCATCATCGCGAGCACCTGCGGAAAGGCCACCAGCGACTGCACAGAGGCCTCCCAGGGTTTGCTGGCCACGCGTTTGACCGCCTCATCGCCGCTGAGCTTGGGATTGGCGCGAGACAAGGCAGCGGCTTCGTTCACGTCGGACGGGTAGGTGGCCGCCATGAGAATTTGCGACAGCAGTGCGTCAGGGTACAGCGCCACCGGCGCAAGCATCTGATCGAGCTGCTCGTCCTTGAACGAGTCGGCCTGCGCTCGCGCCGCCTGCAGGCTACCCAACAGCAGCAGGGCCAGCATCAGCAAGACCTGCCACCAACGGGCTGGCATGAGTGTGCGCCGGGCGAGTGCCGGGGTGGTGGGGATTGCCAATCTCATGGGACACCTGGTCGGTTCAGGAGAAGCTCGATGCCGAGCGAACAAACGCCAAAGCATGCTAGGCGGCACCCCTGGGTCCAGGTAGCTGGACCTTGGTTCAGGCTCGGCGGTCAGTCCTTGATGGGCGCTGCCCTCCAGGTTGCGCTGCTCGGCGCCACACACAGCGCCTGCACCGCGCACCGCCTGCTGCTCATTCACCACCGGGGCGTTCGCCCTCACCAACTCTCCTCCGTCCACCCTCGCTCCCCCTCCGTTCGCCCTGAGCAGGGGACCGAGCTCGACGAGGGCCCCGTGTCGAAGGGTTGGTGGTGCGCAGACAGGCTCGCCGCATCGCTGCGGCACCTGTCGCCGCCGATTCGGCGCCCTGCGCCTGAGACAATGAGTCCATGCCCGAAATCGCCTCGTGGGCCGCGCTGGTCTTGCTGGCGCTGAACCTTGTCTTGCTGATCGTGCTGCTGTTGCGGCGCACGCCCGACACCGCCGCGCCACAGCTCGAACGCCTCGAGCGCCTGGAGCGTGGGCTGCGCGATGAACTCGGCCGCCAGGGGCAGGGTACGCGTGGCGATCTCGCCAGCTTCCAGCAGATGCTGCTCAACGCCAGCGGCGACGCGCTGCGCACACAGACCGAGCAGCTCGACGCCTTCCGCGCGCAGCTGGCACAGCTGGCCGAGGCCAACGAGCGCCGCCTCACCGAGACACGCCAGGCGGTCGAGCAGCGTTTGGCATCGCTGCAGGAGGGCAACGAGAAGAAGCTCGACCAGATGCGCGCCACCGTCGACGAGAAGCTGCACGCCACCCTCGAGCAGCGCCTGGGCGAGAGCTTCAAGCAGGTCGCCGACCGCCTGGAGCAGGTGCACAAGGGCCTGGGCGAGATGCAGACGCTGGCGCGCGACGTCGGCTCGCTCAACCGCGTGCTCACCAACGTCAAGACACGGGGCATCTTCGGCGAGACGCAGCTCGCCGGGCTGCTCGAACAGGTCTTCACGCCCGAGCAGTACGGCGTCAACGTGGCCACCGTGCCGGGCAGCAGCGAGCGCGTGGAGTTCGCCATCCGGCTGCCAGGGCAGCGTGGGCCTGAGGCCGGCGGTGCCGCGCCCCTGTGGCTGCCGATCGACGCGAAGTTCCCGCGTGAAGACTACGAGCGCCTGCTCGATGCCCAGGAGCGCGCCGATCCGGCCGCCGTGGAGGCCGCCGCCAAGGCCATCGAGTCGCGCCTGCGCGCCGAGGCGCGCAGCATCCGCGACAAGTACCTGAGCCCGCCGCACACCACCGACTTCGCCAGCCTCTTCGTGCCCACCGAAGGCCTGTACGCCGAGGCCTTGCGCCGGCCTGGTCTGCTGGAGGCGCTGCAGCGCGAGTTCAAGGTCATGCTCGCCGGGCCGACCACGCTGCTGGCCACGCTCACCAGCCTGCAGATGGGGTTTCGCACGCTGGCGCTCGAGAAGCGCTCGGCCGAGGTCTGGGAGGTGCTGGGTGCCGTGAAGACCGAGTTCGGGAAGTTCGGCGAGGTGCTGGCCCGCACGAAGAAGAAGCTCGCCGAGGCCAGCGACACCATCGACGCCGCCAGCGTGCGCACCCGCGCCATGGAGCGCCGGCTGCGCGACGTGGAGTCGCTGCCCGAGCCGCGCGTGGCCGAGTTGCTGCCTGGGCTGGACGGCGATGACGCCTCCGAGGCGCGGGCCGATGGCTGAAGCCGGCGCGGGCCTGCCGGCGCGCACGATCTTCGCGCTCGTGGCCGGCCAGCTGGGCGTGCACGCCGCGATGGCCGGCCTGCGCCTGGCCGCGCCACTGCAGGCGCTGCGCGAGGGCCACAGCGCCTGGTCGGTGGGCCTGCTGCTGGCGCTGTTTGCCGGCGCCGCGGTGCTGAGCGCACTGCATGCCGGACGCCTGGCCGACCGCCACGGCTACCACCGCCCGATGGCGGTGTCGGTGGCCGTCACCGTGTTCGGCATGCTGTGCGCGCTGGGCTCGACCTGGGCGCCCGAGGGCTGGCGCTTCGCGCTGCTGTGCCTGGCAGCGGCCGCTACCGGCATGGGCACGAACACCGGCATGCTGACCATCCAGCGCACGGCAGGCCACGCGGCGGGCAGCGCCACCGAACGCGTGCGCATCTTCAGCTGGCTCGGTGTGGCGCCCTCGTTCAGCAACGTGGTCGGGCCCGTCGCCGCCGGCCTGATGATCGACGCCGCCGGCTTTGCCGCGGCCTACGCGCTGCTGCTCGCGCTGCCGCTCATCACGCTGGTGTCGGCGCGCCAGGTGCCGCGCCAGGCGCCGTGGGGATCCGACACCGAGCAGCACGCCGCCTGGGACCTGTTGCGCCTGCCCGACTTCCGCCGGTTGCTGTG
>JBIJAP010000078.1:0-11395 GCA_044345715.1 Rubrivivax sp. | reverse complement strand
GCACGCAGGCCCTGATGCCATTGGGCCGCGGCAACCTCACCGCAAGTCCAGCCCACACGCAAATCCGCCACCTCGCCAGCGAATAAAGGCGGATCTACATCAGCGCCAACACCAGGCGCCAGCCAGCCACACACGCAGTGGCGTGCGCGTCTTGTCGAAGATCGTGCCGGCGGTGACGGTGCTCTGGTGGCCGCAGTCCTTGCATAGCAGGCGCCCGCGGCTGGCGCGCGACGCCGGCGCCATCGCCCCGCAGCTCGGGCACACAAAACCCTGAGGCCAGCGCAGCCCCTCAAGGTAGGCCAGGCACGCCTCCTCCGTGCCGAACCAATCGAGGAATTCGTTCCAGTTCCGTGGGTAGTCTTTACCCGCCTCGGGCACTGCGATATGCTGGATATCCATCCAGTAGCTCCGGCGTCGTTGGAGCTAACAGGATACCCCTTCCATGGGTACATCATGTCGGAGGCGAAGCAGCACGTCCTGACCGAACTTGCTGGGGCATCCGAAACGTTAGGAGACAACGAAGCGGCCCCTGGCGGTGCTATCCAAAGGATCGGGCGACCGGCCCGAATGCGGTGAGTCGTGGAGCCGACTGGGGAACAACAAGTCGTCCGGCTTCAGAGCGGCTTGCTTGATCCACGCCTGCAGCGCGCCCGAGTGGCCTGCGTGATCTTGAACTGGATCGGTCGCTCAGACCGGGCCGATGGACCACTTGCTCGCTCCGGCAGCTACTCGCGCTGCCGGCCCTAGGTCGATCTACGCCTCAATCCAGACCACAAGTTCATCTACGCCGGACGGGTGTGCGGCGTGGGTGGATTCGGTGGCGTCCGGCATAAAGGAAGCTCCAGGAAGGTCCGCACAATGCGGCTGCTGTCAGAACCAGACCAGCCCATGTCACGCGCCGAACGACTACTCGCTCTGCTCCAGCTTCTTCGCCGGCATCGCCAACCGATCGGTGGCTCCGTCATGGCAGCTGAGCTGGGCATCAGCCTTCGGACCTTGTATCGAGACATTGCAACGCTTCAATCACAGGGAGCGTGTATCGACGGCGCGCCGGGCCTGGGGTATGTCATGAGGCCTGGCTTCACGCTGCCGCCACTGATGTTCTCCGCCGATGAGGTCGAAGCTTTGGTGCTAGGTTCGCGTTGGGTTGCAGATCGGGGCGACGGACGCCTTGCGGCGGCGGCTCGCGACGCGTTGGCGAAGATTGCCGCCGTGCTGCCCACCGAGCTGCGCCACGAACTCGACACGTCGGCGTTGATGGTCGGTCCGGGCGAGCCCATCGCCGCCGGCGACGCCGAAGTGGCAACCATCCGTCAAGCCATTCGGATGGAACACAAGATCGAGATCCGCTACCGGGACGCAGCCGCCAAGGACAGCTTGCGCACGATCTGGCCTTTTGCACTCGGGTTCTTCGACCGCGCCCGCGTGGTCGTTGGCTGGTGTGAGCTGCGCCAGTCCATCAGGCACTTCCGCACCGATCGGATCATGAGCCTGACCCTGTCCGGCGGACGCTATCCCCGTCGTCGTCAGACCTTGATGAAGGAATGGCGGAAGCAGGAAGGCATCTCAGAGCGATAGGGCGCGGCCGCGATCGGCTGCTGCCAGAAACTGACATGGGCTGTTCCTACGATGAGGGCACCGAACGAAGCCGTTCGCGACCTCAACCCGAAGGACCCCTTATGCCCGATCCGAACTTTGTGATCCTCTATGTCAAGAGCCCAACCGTCAGCGTCGCGTTCTATGCGGACCTGCTCGGCAAGGCGCCGGTGGAAGCATCCCCCACTTTCGCGATGTTTGCGCTGGACGGCGGAACGATGCTGGGGCTGTGGGCTGCGCACACCGTTGAGCCGGCTGCCACCGCGGCGGGTGGTGCAGAAGTCGCGTTTGCCGTGGGTGGCATCGATGCGGTCAGGTCCATGCATGCCACATGGAGCGAAAAGGGCCTGACGATCGCGCAGGCCCCCACGGGCATGGACTTCGGCTTCACCTTCGTCGCGCTCGACCCGGACGGCCACCGGCTGCGCGTCTTCGCGCCGGGTGCCGCATGAGCGCCAATTGGGTCGCCGTTGCATCGGCTGAACATGTGCGCCACGGGCGCGAACATGGGTTCATGCAGGTTTGTCACGGCAAGGCAGCTCCTCTTCGCCGCATCCACCCAGGAGACCGCGTCGCGTACTACTCACCCTGCTTGGCATTCCGCGGCAAGGACAGGGTGCAGTCCTTCACGGCCATCGGCATGGTCACGGCCGGCGAGCCCTATGAGTTCGACATGGGAGGTGGCTTCCGCCCATTTCGCCGCAACGTTGCGTGGTTCGAGGCCAGCGAAGCGCCGATCCAGCCCTTGCTCGACAGGCTCGAATTCTCGGCGGGTGTACGCAACTGGGGCTACCAACTGAGATTCGGGCTGTTTGCGATCAGCAGCCTCGACATGGACCTCATTTCGTCAGCCATGCAAGTGCGCCTTGCCGCCTGACCCAAACTCCGGCAGTTATCCCATCCCCGCTAGCCTCGGCGGCGGCTTTGGCGGCCCGATGAAGGGGGCTTCGAGTGGACGCTGCTCGGCCGCATGCGCCGCGACCTGAAGATCTCCGACCTCGTCGACCGGTGGGCCCAACTCTGGCTGGATCGCCTGCGCGAGGCCCGCAAGCTGCAGACGCCGGAGATCCCCGCGCCGTGATCGATCGCAGCGCCGGGTGTGCGCAGCCCGGCCGGGGGCTCATTCAGCTGCGCGGCAGCAGCAGGCGCAGACGGGCGCCGCCCGAGGGCGCCGTTTGCACCAGGAGCGCGCCGCCGTGGGCCAGCGCCACTTGGCGCGCCACCGTGGCGCCGATGCCGCTGCCATTCGGGCGCGTGGTGAAAAACGGCAGGAACATCAACTCGCGCACTGCGCCTTCGATGCCAGGGCCGTTGTCGTCGACATCTACAGCCACCATGCCGTCGCGCAGCGCAGCTGCCGCCACCCACACCCGCGGTACGCGCGTGGGGCCGCTGGCTGGAGCCGCGGACGGCGCATCCTTCGAATCGCCGGCAGCAGGGCTGGGTCCCGTCGTCTTCTCCAACCGTGCCGCTTGGGCCGCGTTGCGCAGCAGGTTGGCCAGCGCCTGCTGCAGCAGCGCGGCGTCGGCGTACAAGTCGAGCGCGGTCTCGGCATGCCATTCGAAGTGCACGTCGGGATGCTCCGCTTGCGCCAGGCGCAGGGTATCGGCCACCAGCGGCGCCAGCGCGATCGTCTGGCGTGCTGGTGACGGAAGCCGGGCTGCTTCCTGTGTGCGCAGCGCGAAGTCCCGCAGCGCGCGGGCGCGGCGGCGCAGCGTCACCAGCGCGTCGCGCGCCTCGGCGGGCAGGCTCGCCTCGCCAGCCATCTCGGACACACTGTCGGCCAAAGAGGCGATCGGCGTCAGGCCGTTCAGCAGCTCGTGCGCCACCACGCGCGCGAGATTGCGAGCCGTGGCGTCGGTGGCGGCATCCAGGTCGTGCTGAAGCGCTTGCAGCGCGATGAGCCGGTGCTGCGCCGCGCCGTGCGTGAGGTCGGCCACCGCCAGCGCAAAGCGCTGCGGTCCGGCTTCGAGCACCAGGTCGATAGCCGCCGGGGCGCTGGCCTGCGGCGATGCCGCGGCATGCAGTGCCTTGCCGTGCGCGATCAGGTGCTCGCGTTCGGTGGGCTCGCGGCCAAGCAGCCGCCGCAAGGCCAGGTTGCTCCAAACGATGCGGCCCGAGGTGTCCGCGCAGAGCATCGGCACCGGCGCGTGGTCGAGCAAGGCACGCTGCATCAGCGCATCGGCTTCGATGGCCCATTGACGCTGGGCGAACTGTTCGCTGATGCGGTTCAGCGCAGCCGTCGCCTGCGCCACAGCGCCACTCTGCGCGACGACGAGGCGGCGCGTCAGGTCGCCGGCGGCGAGCGCGGCCAGGCTGTCGGCCAGCGCACGCCAGGGCCGCAGCAGGTCGCGCAGCATCAGCCACAAGACGGCCGGCAGCACGATCGCGAGCAGCAGCGACAAGAACGGCAGGCGCGGCGGCACGAGGCTGAAGCTCAAGCCGGCGCATGACAGCAGCAGCAGAGCGAGCCAGGCGGCCAGGCGCCACGCGAGCGCACGTTCAGAGACCATGCCGTTCCATGCGCCGGTACAGCGCTCCGCGCGAGAGTCCAAGGTCGCGCGCCGCCAGCGAGATGTTCCAGCCGTTCAGCCGCAAGGCGCGCTCGATCAGCACGCGCTCGCTTCGGTCGAGGTTGAGGTCGGCATCGGCGGCTCCCGCGACTGCCGAGGCGGCGCGAGTTGCCGTCGGTGGCGCGGCCGACGTCTCCGTCGGCATCGTCCCCAGTGACGCCGCGGCGTCACCGGCTTCGTGCGCGACGCCGCCGGTCAAGGCCAGATCGTCGACATCCAGCACGTCGCCAGCGGCCAGGATCGTGGCCCGTTCGACAGCGTGGCGCAGCGCGCGCACGTTGCCCGGCCAGGGGTCTTGAACCAGGCGCAGCAGTGCAGCGGCGGAGAACGGCCGCTCCGGCTTTGCGTAGCGCCGCGCGTACTGCCGCGCAAAGTGCTGGGCCAGCGGCACGATGTCCTCGTGGCGTTCGCGCAAGGGCGGCAGCTCGATCTCGACCGTGTTGAGCCGGAACAGCAGGTCGGGCCGGAACGAGGCTGCCTGCGCCAGCTGCGAGCGTGGCATGTTGGTGGCCGCGACCACGCGCACGTCCACGGCCACGGGCTGCGTGGCGCCCACGGGCAGCACCTTGCGCTGCTCCAGCGCCGTCAACAGCTTGGGCTGCAGGTGCAGCGGCAGGTTGCCCACTTCGTCGAGGAACAGCGTGCCGCCGGCCGCGGCGGCGATGCGGCCGACGCGGTCGCTGCGCGCGTCGGTAAACGCACCTTTGCGGTGGCCGAAGAGCTCAGACTCGAACAGCGTCTCCGGCACGGCGCCGAGATCGACGGCGACAAAGGGCATCGCCGCACGCGCCGAGAGCCGGTGCAGTGCACGCGCGGCGAGTTCCTTGCCGGTGCCGTTTTCGCCCAGCAGCAGCACGTTCGCGTCGGTGGGCGCCACGCGCTCGATGAGGCTGCGCACACGGTGCATCGCGGCCGAATCCCCCAGCAGCGGCAAGGCATCAGCGCCGTCGCGCGCCAACTCGGCGGCGCGCAACTGGGCACCGGCGGCCTCGCGCCGTGCCGCTGCCAGCGCCAGCGCCGCGCGCACCGTGGTGCGCAGCCGCTCGACGTCCCAGGGCTTGGTGACGAAGTCGCTGGCGCCACGCTTGACCGCGGCCACCGCTAGCTCCAACGAGGCATGCGCGGTGACGACCACCACCGGCACCGCGGGCACGCGTTGCACCAGTGCGTCGAGCAGCCGCATCCCCTCGCTGCCATCGCTGGCACCGCGTTCGAAATTAAGGTCGAGCAGGATGGCCAGCGGTGTTTCGTCCACCAGCCTCGCCAGCGCCATGCTCGGCCGCGTGATTGCCTCGACCGGTGCCAGGCCGCGCAAGGCCAGCCGCGCGGCCTGCGCCACATCAGCATCGTCTTCGATCAGCCAAAGGGCTTCGGTGGACGCGGGCATGGCGGCTCGAGACAGAGGAACTGTCCGAGAGCGTACACCAACGTCCATTTCTGGACAGTTTGGCGCGTCACACAGGCCGAATTCGTTGCCCACGGGCCCCAGGCCGCCATGGCACGGCGGTTGCAAAGACCCCAGCATGGCCACCGATGCTCCTGTCCTCAGCAACAGCATGGACCGCGTGCGCCAGCGCTCGGCCTGGTGGCGTTGGCGCCACGTTTTGAGGGTGGCCGCCCTGCTGGTGCTCGTGGGTCTTGGCGCGGCAGGCTGGGTGGTACAGGCGTTCGGCGTGCGCGATGCGCAGCGCGTCGAGGCCGCGCGCATCACCGTGGCTGCGGTCGTGCGAGCGCGTTTCGAAGACTACGTGCCGATTCGCGCCAGCGCCGAGCCGGCACGCACGGTGTTTCTGGACGCCGTCGAAGGCGGGCGTGTCGACCGGGTGCTGGTGCAGGAAGGCGCGCGCGTGCAGCAGGGGCAGTTGCTGGCCGAGCTCAGCAATGTCGGCCTGCAGCTGGACCTCATCTCGCGCGAGGCACAGGTGACCGAGCAGCTCAACGCCATGCGCGCGCTGGAGTTGTCGCTGCAGGACAGCCGACTGGCGCGTGAGAACACGCGCGCCGAGATCGAGTACCGGCTGGCGCAACAGCGGCGCGACCTGCAGCAGCAGGAGTCGCTGGCGGCGGCCGGATTCGTCAGCGTCGGCGCGTTGACCCAGCTGCGCGAGGACCTGGGCTTCCAGGCCGAACGCCAGCGCCTGGCGCGCGAGAGCGAGGCCGTGGCCGGCCGCCTGCAGGCCGAGCAACTGCAGCAATTGCGCACGTCGGCGCGCCAGCTTCAGGCCAATCTGTCACTGGCGCGGCAGAACCTGCAGGCCCTGACGGTGCGAGCGCCGATGGCCGGCACGCTCTCGGCATTCGACCTGCAGCCTGGGCAGAGCCTGGCGCGTGGCGCGCGCCTGGGCCGGATTGACGAAGCCGGCGCCTTCAAGCTCAGCGCCGGGCTCGACCAGTTCTACCTTGGCCGCGTCGCCGTCGGCCAGACGGCCGAGGTCCCGCTGGACGAGGCGATGCTGAGCGCGCGCGTGAGCCGCATCCTGCCGCAGGTCAACGCCGGCGAGTTCCGCATCGAACTCGAGTTCGCGCAGCCGCCGCGGCAGGAACTGCGCCGCGGCCAGACTTTGCAGGCGCGGCTGACGCTGGGCGTGGCGGGCGAGGTGCTGGTGCTGCCCAACGCCGCCTTTCTGCAGGACAACGGCGGCGCGCAGGTCTTCGTACTCGCCGCCGATGGCGCCAGCGCCAGCCGCCGCGCCGTGCGCCTGGGCCGCCGCAACCCGCAGTGGGTGGAAGTGCTGGATGGCCTGCGCGAAGGCGAGCAGGTCGTCGTCTCCGCGACCAATGGCTATGCCACGCGCGAGCGGCTGCTGATCGGGCGCTGAAGCAGCGTCCGTCCCTGCCGACATCGCCGTCGAAGCGCCGCCCGAGCAACAGAAACCGCCCATCGTCCCATCGCCACCGGAGCCCACCATGAGCCTGCTGCAACTGAATGCCGTGACGCGCAATTACCGCACCGAGGACGTCGAGACCGCGGCCTTGGCCGGCGTCGATCTGCGCATCGATGCCGGCGAATTCGTGGCCGTGATGGGGCCATCGGGCTGCGGCAAGTCGACCCTGCTCAACATCGTGGGCATGCTCGACCGCCCCGACAGCGGTGAGCTGCTGTTCGAAGGCCGGGACGTGGCGCGCGCGCGCGACGACGCGCTCACCGCGCTGCGCATGCGCGCGCTGGGCTTCATCTTCCAGAGTTTCAACCTGATCGAGGAGCTGAGCGTGTTCGAGAACATCGAGCTCGCGCTCTTGTACCGTGGCGTGGCCGCGGCCGAGCGCCGCCGGCGTGTGCAGGCTGTGATGGACCGTGTGGGCGTGGCGCACCGTGCGCGGCACCGGCCTTCGCAGCTCTCGGGCGGGCAGCAGCAGCGAGTGGCGGTGGCGCGTGCGCTGGTGGGCGAGCCGCGCCTGATCCTGGCCGACGAGCCCACCGGCAACCTCGACAGCGCACATGGCACCGAGGTGATGGAGATGCTGCGCGTGCTCAACCGCGAGGGCGCGACCATCCTCATGGTGACGCACTCGGCTGAACACGCGCTGTACGCGACGCGGATGGTGCACATGCGCGACGGCCGTGTGCTGGCCGAACACCGCAACGCCGCGCTGCACGGCCCGCAGCACGCCGCCGACGCGTCGGCGGCGCTCTCCTGAAGCGCTGCGCGCGCACATCAACACAGGAGCAAGCTGCCATGCTGCTGCACCATCTGAACGTCGGCTTGCGGGCTCTGGCCCGGCGCCCTGGCTTCACCCTCATCAACATCGGCGGTCTGGCGCTGGGCCTGGCGGCCGCATTGCTGATCGCGCTGTTCGCGCGCGAAGAGCTGAGCTGGGACCGCTGGATCCCCGACGCCGAACGCATCGTGCGTGTGCAAGGCGTGATCGCACCGCCGGGGCGCGAGCCCTTTCTCGTCGCCGGCGCACCGCCGGTGCAGCTGGGCTTCGTGCTGCAGGACTTTGCCGAGGTCGAAGCCGGTGCGCGGCTGCTGCGGGTGAGCGCCACGGTGCAGCTGCCGCCGGCCCCAGACGCCGCGCCCGGCGCCGAGGCGGGGCCGGCGGCCGTGTCGGCGGAGCCGCTGGCGATGGTGGACCCGAGCTTCTTCGAGGTGCTGGCGTTGCCGGTGCTGGCCGGTGACGCTCAGGCGGCCATCCGCGAGCCCAACGCATTGGCACTGACACGCGGCGCATCCCTGCGGCTACTGGGCACGGCCGATGCATTGGGCCGCGAGATCACCATCACCGACCTCGGCCGCACACGCACGCTTCGCGTGTTGGCCGTGCTGCAGGATCTGCCGCGCAACACGCACCTGGTGCACCAGCTGTACACGCGCTGGGACGAAGACGCCATCGTGCGCCGCCTTCCTCAGGTGGCGGCGCAGAGCTGGTCCAATGCCTTCAGCCTCACCTACCTGAAACTCCAGCCCGGGGCTCGCAACGAGACGCTGAATGCCGGCTGGCAAGCCTTTCAGCAGCGCCGCATCCCTCCTGATGCGCGCGTCGGTGATGTGCCGGTACGTGACATGCAACGCACGGTGTCGTTCCGGCTCACCGAGTTGCACCTTCGCTCCAATGGCATCGGCGAACTCAAGCCGCCGGGATCCGCCACGCAGCTGACCGTGGTCTCGGCCATCGGCGCGCTGGTGCTGCTGGTGGCCTGCTTCAACTTTGTCAACCTGTCCACGGCGCTGGCCTCGCAACGCGAACGTGAGGTCGCCCTGCGGCGCACGCTGGGTGCGAGGCGCGGGCACCTGATGGCGCAGTTCCTGGTCGAAGCCGTGCTGATCGCCGCTGCGGCAGGGCTCTTGGCTCTGGTGTTGGCGGAAGCGGCGCTGCCCTGGTGGCGCCTGCTGCTTGAGCGCCCGGGCGCGATGTCGCTGGGGCTGGACGACCCGCTGCTGCTCGCCTACGTGCCGCTGGTGCTGGCCACCGGCCTGCTGGCCGGGCTGTACCCGGCGCTTGTGCTCTCGCGCGTGCAGCCGGCGCAGGTGTTGCACACGCGCCAGGGTGGCAGCTCCGCGCGGCTGCGCCAGTTGCTTGTGGGGCTGCAGTTCGCGCTCGTGGTGGCGCTGGCCGCGGGCACTCTGGGTGTACTGCAGCAGGGGCGCCACCTGGCCGAGCAGGATCTGGGCTACGCCGAACAAGACCTGGTGTTCATGCGCGGCTTGCAGCGCAGCGAGGTGCGCGAGCAAAGCGCGGCCTTGATGGCGCAGTGGCGTGCCTTGCCCGAGGTGGCCGCAGTGGCGCGCGCGCGCGGCGTGCCAGGCAACAGCGGCGGCGGCGGCTTTTATCTGCAGCGCGAAGCCTCGGCCAGCGGCAGCGGCGCGGTGGTCAGCTTCGACGCCATAGACGAGGACGCCATCACCACCTTCGGCATGCAGCTCCTGGCCGGGCGCGGCTTCGCGCGTACGCAGGCGCTGGATGACTTGAGCGGACTCACGCAGCAGCAGCGTGCAGCGCGTGGCGGCCACCTGCTGCTCAACGAGATCGCGGTGCAGCGTCTGGGTCTGGGCAGCCCAGAGGCTGCGATCGGCCAGCGCCTGCGCATGGGCATGGCCAACGACGTGCAGGTGCCGATGACGGTGATTGGTGTGCTGCGCAACGTGCGCTTCGGCGCTCCGACCGAGGTCATCGAACCCAGTTTCTTCACGCGAGACGACGCCGAGCTGAGTCACTTCGTGATCCGGCTGCGCCACGGCGCCGACGCCCAAGCCGCGCAGCAGGCGCTGGAGCAGGTTTGGCGCCGCAACGTGCCTCAGGTGCCACCTCGGATGGTCGACATCCAGACCGTGCACGCCGAGCATCGCGAAGGCCAGCGCCGTGCCGGCTGGGTGTTGGCGCTGGCTGCGGTGCTGGCCGTGGCCATCGGCTGCCTGGGCTTGCTGGGGCTGGCGGCGCACCAGGTGCACAGCCGCGCGCGTGAGATCGCCTTGCGGCGGCTGCTCGGCGCGCGTCCGAGCCGGCTGCTGGGCCTGCTGCTGTGGCGCTTCAGCCGGCCGGTGTTGTGGGCCGCCTTACTCGCGAGCCCGCTGGCGGCGTGGGGCCTGCAGCGCTGGCTGTCGCACTTCGACTCGGCGGTGTCCTTGGCGCCGTGGTGGTTCGTTGTCGCCACGGCCTTGGCGCTGGCGATGGCCGCCGCAGCGGTGCTGGCGCAATCCTGGCGCGCCGCGCACATGCAGCCGGTGGAAGCGCTGCGCATCGAGTGAGCGTAGACGCGCCTCAGCGCCTGCGCGGTGCGTTTCCTGCCGCATCGTTGGGCACAAGGCCTGCTCAAGCGTGGGCACTGCGCTCGGCGCCGAGTTCGTGTTCAAGGCCCGTGCGCCGCACTCTCTGTTGGCGCCGACCGAGAACTGAGCCAGGTGAACAACCTACTCTGCTGTATTTTTGTGCACCAGAGGACGAGAAATGCTCACCATGGACATGACTAGTTGGATCCGGCGTTTGCATGGCCGGAAGTAGAAGTCGGAGCGCCAGATTGAGCGCATCACGGGGCTGTAGCGCAACTCGGTCTCGAAGTGGTTGCACGGCGAGGTCGATGGCCCGCACAAGTACCGACGCGGCGTGCAACCGGGCATGCTCACTGCACTCCACGAAGCGCTAGAGCAGGCGCTGAAGGTCGATGCTCGGCGGCCCAAGCACGAGCGGCGCACAGCCAAAGCGCTCCACGCCGCGATCGAGGCTGCTGACTACGGCGGCGGCTACAGCCGGGTGACCGACTTCATTCGAGCATGGCGCCAGGGCGAGAGCCAGGGTGTTGAGGCCAACGCCTTCGTCCCACTGGCCTTCGAGCTGGGCGAGGCCTACCAGTTCGACAGGAGCGAGGAGAGCCTGGTGGTAGGCGGTATTCACTACCCAGTGCAGGTGTCCCGCAAGAAGCTGTTCGACGCCCACACCCGGTCGTTCGCGGCGCTGGGCGGTATAGCCCGGCGCGGCGTCTACGACAACATGAAGACGGCCGTAGACAAGGTGAAGAAGGGCAAGGGCCGCATCGTCAATGAACGCTTCGCGACCATGTGCGCGCATCACCTCGTCGACCCGGACTTCTGCAAAGTGGTTTCGGGCTGTGAGAAGGGGGTGGGGGAGAAGAACGTGCAGGACAGCCGCCAGCGAATCTGAACCTAAATCCGGCAGTTCCTAGCCCCTGATCCCCCGGATCGCCAGCACTGGCGCGGCGATGGCCCGCGTTGGCACACTCACCCGATGGGTGAGTCAAGACGCAAGGCGCTGGCGGTGCGCACGGAGGC
>JBIJAP010000077.1:0-11429 GCA_044345715.1 Rubrivivax sp. | reverse complement strand
GGGTGACCACACATCCACCAACACTTCAAGGCGGCTGGAATCGGGGAAAAACTGCTGCTGCACCTTGCCCATGCCCACCATGCCGAGCACCAAACTCAGCACCGTCAAGCCGATGGTGATCCAGCGGTGCTGCACGCACCAGTCCACGATGCGGCGAAAGCGGCTGTAGAACGGCGTGTCGAACAGCTCGTGGGCCTCGCCGCCCGCCTTGGGTCGGTTGCGCAACATCAGCCAGCCCAGATAAGGCACGAAGTAGACCGACGCGATCCACGAGATCACCAGCGCCGCCGAGGTGACGGCAAAGATCGCGAAGGTGTACTCGCCGGTCACGCTCTTGGCCAGGCCGATGGGCAGGAAGCCGGCGGCCGTGATCAGCGTGCCGGTGAGCATCGGCATCGCCACCAGGTCGTAGGTGAAGGTGGCCGCACGGGCGCGGTCGTGGCCCTCCTCGAGCTTGCGGACCATCATCTCCACCGCAATGATGGCGTCGTCGACGAGCAGGCCGAGCGCGATGATCAGGCTGCCCAGGCTGATCTTGTGCAGCCCCACGCTCCAATAGAACATGGTCACGAAGGTGATGGCCAGCACCAGCGGGATCGTGATCGCCACAACCAGGCCCGGCCAGATGTCGATGCGCAGCGGCTTGGTATGCAGACCCAGGCTGATGAAGCTAACCGCCATCACGATGACCACGGCCTCGATCAGCACCTTCACGAACTCGTTCACCGAGCGGCTCACGGCCGCCGGTTGGTCTTGCACGCGCTCGATCATCACGCCCACCGGCAGATCGGCCTGCAAGCCGGCCACGGCGGTGCTCAGCGCCTTGCCCAGCGCGATGATGTCGCCGCCCTTGGCCATGCTCACGCCCAGCGCCACGACCTCGTGGCCCTGGTGGCGCACCTTCACGCTAGGCGGGTCGACGTAGTCGCGGCGCACCTCGGCGATGTCGGCCAGCTTGATGCTGCTGGCCACGCCGGTGCTGGCGTTGATGGCGCGAATCGGCAGGCGCTTGAGTTCCTCAACCGAATTGAACTGCCCGGCCACGCGCACCTGCAGGTTCTCGGTGCCGGCGTTGAGCACGCCCGCACCCTCGACCGCGTTCTGCGCGCCGAGCTGCGCGATCACCTGGTTCAAGTCCAGGCCCAGCTGCGCCAGGCGCTTCTGCGAGATCTCGACAAACACCTTCTCGGCCTGCGCGCCGAAGATCTCGACCTTGGCCACGTCGGGCACGCGCAGCAGCTTCTGGCGCACTCGTTCGGCGAACTGGCGCGTTTCTTCGCGGCTGAAGCCGTCGGAGCGCAGCGCGAAGATGGAGCCGTAGACGTCGCCGAAGTCGTCGTTGAACACGGGGCCGATCACACCCGCCGGCAGCGTGTTGCGGATGTCGCCGACGCGCTTGCGCGCTTGGTACCAGCTGTTGGGCACCTCCTTGGGCGGCGAGCTGTCCTTGAGCTGCAGGATCGTCAGGCTCTCGCCGGGCTTGGTGTAGCTGCGAATGACGTCGGCGTACGGCACCTCCTGCAGCGACTTCTCGATCTTGTCGGTCACCTGCTCGGCCATCTGCTGCGCGCTGGCGCCAGGCCAGAAGGCCTGCACGACCATGGCGCGGAAGGTGAACGGCGGGTCCTCGTCCTGGCCGAGCTGGAAGTACGCGGCAAAGCCGAGCACCATCAGCACCACCATCAGGTAGCGCGTCAGGGCCGGGTGGTCGAGCGCCCAGCGCGAGATGTTGAAGCGCGACGGCGCGTCGGCGGCGGTGGTCGGGGTCTCTTGCATGGCGGCAGCCTCGGTGCGGTGGGGCTGCGGATCAGCGGCTGGCGGCGGGCGCCGGCGCTGCCGCCGACTCGGCCAGGGCCACGTCGTACAGCTTCACCTTCTGCCCGGGCGTCAGCGTGTGCACGCCGGCCGTCACGACGCGCTGGCCGCTCTGCAGGCCACTGGCCACCATCACCGAATTGCCATCGGCGCCCGCCACGACGATGGGCTGCACCTTCACCGTCATGCTGGCGGGGTCGAGCACCCACACCGCCGTCTGGCCCTGCTGGCGCATCACGGCCGTGAGCGGCAAGCGGGCCGCGGCGTCGCGGCGCGGCAGGTCGAGCTGCACGGTCATCGTCTGGCCCAACTGCACCGGTGCCGCGCCGAGATCGGCCCGCACGAGGAAGGTGCGCGTGGCGGGGTCGGCAGCGGCTGCCACTTCGCGCACGGTGGCCGGCAGCGTGCCGGCCTGGCCCCAGGGGCGCACGCGCAGCGCGTCGCGCCGGCCGAGCAAGGCGCGGATGCCGAGCGCCGCATCCTCCGGCACCGAGAACACCACGTCGCGCGGGCCGTCATGGGCCAGGCGCAACACCGGCGTGCCGGCCGACAGCACAGCACCCACCTCGGCCTCGGTGGCCGTGACGATCCCGCTGGCGCTGGCCGTCAGCAGCGCATAGGTGGCGAAGTTGCCCTGCACATCGGCCTGCGCCTTGGCCTGCTCGAGCTGCGCGCGGGCCGACTTCAGCGTGGTCTCGCGACGCTCGAGCTCCATGCCGCTGATGAAGCCCTGCGCGCGCAGTTCCTCATAGCGCTTGAAGTCGGCGGCCGCGAAGTCGAAGGCCGCCTGGGCGGCGCGCAAGCCGGCGAGCGCGGCGTCCTGCTGCAGCTTCAGGTCCGAAGGGTCCAGTTGCGCCAGCGGCTGGCCAAGCCGCACGCGCTGGCCCACTTCGGCCTGCCGCGCCGTCATCTTGCCGGCGACCCGAAAGCCCAGCCTCGATTCGACGCGGGCCCGCACCTCGCCGGCGTACTCCTGCACCCCGCCGGCCGCGTCGGCGGCCACCGTCATCACGCGCACGGCGCGCACCGGCTCGGGCGCCGGGGGCGGTGGCGCACACGCGGCCAGCAGCAGGGCCACGGGCAACAGCAGCAAGGCAGGCAGGAACGCAGGGCGTCGGGACATGGCAGGCAACCTGGGGCGAGTGGCACGTCGCGCAGCAGCGCGAGGCCTGGGTCGGGACTTGAGTCGGGGCTTCAGTCGGGGCGTCAGCGGGGCGTCGGCCCTCTCCGCCTCCTGTCGAGGCGGTGAAGGAAGAAGGGGTTACTGACTGACTGGTCAGTAATGTAGAGATCACCCTGGGGGCTGTC
Source organism: Rubrivivax sp. (assembly GCA_044345715.1). Lineage (GTDB taxonomy): Bacteria > Pseudomonadota > Gammaproteobacteria > Burkholderiales > Burkholderiaceae_C > Rubrivivax. Next base: position 8,306 of record JBIJAP010000077.1, on the reverse strand, counting down.
AATCGCCCGGCACGGCATGCGGGCCGCCGCGTGTTCGGCGCGACCCCGACAATCCAGGGCCGTGAGCGTCGAACACTACGAAAACTTTCCCGTCGCGTCGCTGCTGTGCCCACCGGCCTTGCGGCCCCCGACCACCGCGATCTACCACTTCGCGCGCACCGCCGACGACATCGCCGACGAAGGCGACGCGCCTGCCGAGGCGCGGCTGGCCGATCTGGCCGCCTACCGCCAGGAACTGCTGGCCGTGGCCGGCGGCGCCGCGCCCGGGGCACGCTGGCGCCGCGTGTTCGGCCCGCTGCAACAGCAGATCGCCCGGCACGCGCTGCCGCTGCCGCTGCTCACCGACCTGCTCGACGCCTTCGCCCAGGACACCCGTAACCCGCCCTACCCTGACCGCGCCACGCTGCTGGACTACTGCCGCCGCTCGGCCGATCCGATCGGTCGCCTGCTGCTGCACCTGCACGGCATCGATGACGCGCAGTCCCTGCGCCGTTCCGACGCCATCTGCAGCGCGCTGCAGCTGATCAACTTCTGGCAGGACCTGTCCGTCGACGGCCCACGCGGCCGTCACTACGTGCCCGAGCAGGACCGGCAGCATCACAGCGTGCCGCTGGCCGACCTGGCCGCCTGCCACGACACCCCCGCCGCCCGCGCCCTGGTGCATGAGCTCTGCGGCTGGGCCCGCGGCCTGATGCTCGAGGGCGCACCGCTGGTGCACCAGGTGCCCGGCCGCGCCGGATGGGAACTGCGCCTCGTGGTTCAGGGGGGCTTGCGCATTCTGGAGAAAATCGCCGCGATGGATCACGCCACGCTCGCCCGTCGCCCCACCATCGGCGCTGCTGATGCGCCGCTGCTGCTGTGGCGCGCCCTCACGATGCGGGCCCGCACGCCATGAGCGACCTGGCACCCGGCGCCTCGGCCGCCACGCCCGCCACGCCTGAGCAATACGTGCAGGACAAGGCCGCCAGCAGCGGCTCGTCGTTCTACTACGCGTTCCTGTTCCTGCCGCCGCCGCGCCGCGCGGCCATCACCGCCTTCTACGCCTTCTGCCGGGAGGTCGACGACGTGGTCGACGAGGCCACCGACGCCGGCGTGGCCGCCACCAAGCTGGCCTGGTGGCGGCGCGAGGTGGCCGAGGCCTACGCCGGCCGCCCCACGCACCCGGTGACGCGTGCGCTGATGCCGCGGGCGGCCGACTTCGGTATCGAGGCCGCGCACCTGAACGCCGTGATCGAGGGCTGCCAGACCGATCTTGAGCAGACCCGCTTCCTCGACTTCCCCGGCCTGCAGCGCTACTGCCACCTCGTCGCCGGCATCGTGGGCGAGGTCGCGGCCAACATCTTCGGCCGCACGCACGACGACACGCTGCGCTACGCGCACCGCCTGGGCCTGGCGATGCAGCTCACCAACATCATCCGCGACGTCGGCGACGACACGCGCCGCGGCCGCATCTACCTGCCGGTGGACGAATTGCAGCGCTTCGATGTCAAGGCGCACGAACTGCTCAAGCGCGAGGCGCCCTTCGGCTACAGCGAGCGCTTCACGGCCCTGATGCGCTTCCAGGCCGAGCGCGCCCACGCCACCTTCGACGAGGCCTTTGCGCTGTTGCCCGAGGCCGACCGCGTGGCGCAGAAGCCGGGGCTGATGATGGCCAACATCTACCGCACACTGCTGCGCGAGATCGAGGCCCAGGGCTTCCAGGTGCTGCACCAGCGCACCTCGCTGACGCCGCTGAAGAAGCTCTGGATCGCCGCGTGCACGCACGTGCGCGGTCGCTGAGCGGCGGCACGCCGGCGCTCATGCACAGGCTGGCCGTCATCGGCGGTGGCTGGGCCGGGCTGGCCGCCGCGGTGCGGGGTGCTGAGGCCGGATGGCAGGTCAGCCTCTTCGAGATGGCGCCCACGCTGGGCGGCCGAGCGCGCTCGCTCGAGCCCGATGCCGACGGCGACCGGCTCGACAACGGCCAGCACATCCTCATCGGCGCCTACCGGCGCACGCTGGCCCTGATGGACACCGTCGGCGCCGATGCGAGCCGGCTGCTGCATCGCCAGCCGCTGGAACTGCGCTACCCCGATGGCGCCGGCCTGCGCCTGCCGGCCGGCCCGGCCTGGCTGGTGTTCGGCGCCGCCGTGGCCCGTGCCCAGGGCTGGACCTGGCGCGACAAGGCCGCGCTGGTGCGCGCGGCCGCCGGCTGGGCCCTGGGCGGGTTCCGCTGCGACGAGAGCCTGTCGGTCGACCAGCTCTGCCGCGGCCTGGCGCCGGCGGTGCGCCAGCGCCTGATCGACCCGCTGTGCGTGGCGGCGCTCAACACGCCGGCCGCGGCCGCCAGCGCGCGCGTGTTCCTGCGCGTGCTTCGCGATTCGCTGTTCGCAGGCCCGGGCTCGTCGGACCTGCTGCTGCCCCGCGCGCCCTTGGCCGCGCTGCTGCCCGAGCCTGCCGCGGCCTGGTTGCGGGCGCACGGCGCCACGCTGCACCTGTCGCAACGGGTGTCGGCGCTGGCGGCCCACGACGGCCACTGGCGGGTGGACGGCGAGCGCTTCGACGGCGTCGTGCTGGCCTGCAGCGCCAACGAGGCCGCGCGCCTGGCCCGGCCCACGGTGACCGCCTGGGCCGACCGCGCCGCGGCCTTCGGCTACGAACCCATCATCACCGTGCTGCTGCAAGCCCCTGGCGTGCGGCTGCCGGCGCCGATGATGGCGCTGCAGGAAGGGCCGCAGGCGCCGGCGCAGTTCGTGTTCGACCACGGTGCGCTGGGCGGCCGCGCGGGGCGCTATGCCTTCGTCGTGAGCGGCGCCGCGCCCTGGGTGGCGCGCGGTCTAGATGCCACTGCCGCGGCGGTGCGCGTGCAGGCCGAATCGGCCTTTGCGCCGGGCACCTGGCCGGCGTCGACGAGCGTCACGCGCACCGTGGCCGAAAAGCGCGCCACCTTCCGCTGCGTGCCAGGCCTCGACCGCCCCCCGGCCACGGTGGCGCCGGGCCTGCAGGCGGCTGGCGACTACGTCGACGGGCCCTACCCGGCCACGCTCGAGGGCGCCGTACGCAGCGGCGAAGCGGCCATCGAGGCGCTCAAGTCCGTTCTCAAGTCCACTTAGGTCGCGCTTCTCTTCCGACAGGCAGACTGCGGTTTTGCCATGCAGAATGCAGGGGCTAGGAAAACCCTCCCGCGCCATGACCGCCCCCGCCCCGTCCACACCCACGATCCAGGTCCTGGAACGCGCGTTTTCACTGCTCGACCTGCTGTCGAGCGCCGATGAGGCCCTGTCGCTGAAGGAGATCAGCGAGCGCAGCGGGCTGCATCCGTCCACTGCACACCGCATCCTGAACGACCTGACCATCGGCCGCTACGTCGAGCGGCCGCAGCCCGGCACCTACCGCCTGGGCATGCGCCTGCTGGAACTGGGCAACCTCGTGAAGGAGCGGCTTGACGTGCGCGAGGCCGCCTTGGCGCCGATGCGCGAGCTGCACAAGCTGACGCACCAGCCGGTGAACCTGTCACTGCGGCAGGCCGACGAGATCGTCTACATCGAGCGTGCCTTCAGCGAACGTTCCGGCATGCAGGTCGTGCGCGCCGTGGGTGGGCGGGCGCCGCTGCACCTCACGTCCGTGGGCAAGCTGTTCCTCGCCCACGACGACCCCGCCCGCGTGCGCGCCTACGCGGCTCGCACGGGCCTGGCCGGGCACACGCGCAACAGCATCACCGACCTTGCGCGCCTGGAGCGCGAACTGGCCCAGGTGCGCAGCACCGGCATCGCCCGTGATGACGAGGAGCTCGAGCTGGGAGTGCGCTGCATCGCAGCTGGTGTGTACGACGACCAGTCGCGGCTGGTGGCCGGGCTGTCGGTTTCAGCGCCCGCCGACCGGCTGGAGGACGGCTGGGCCGAGCGCGTGAGCCACACCGCCCGGCAGATCTCGACCGCGCTGGGTTACCGCACCTGAGCGGCTTCCGGCGGCCGCTCGGTGGCCAGCGGCAGCGCCGGCACGTGCACCCACGTCCGGGTCGGGTCAAGCTCCGGCAGTGCTGCCGATGTGGGCGACAGCGACATCGGCTGCCAAGGTGGAACTTTGGGCAGACTCGGCACCACCGGTATCACCACCGGCGCGGGCACCACGCTCAGCGGGGGCTCGGCGGGCACCGGGGCCGGTAGCGGCGCCGAGCGGCGGCCGAACGTCGGCAGCAGGTTCTGCTCCGACACCCATTTGCGCAGGCGCTCGGCATCGCCGACGCGCGAGTAGCGGCCGGCTGAATCGAGCAGCACCATGATCAGCTGACGGCCGGCCATCTCGGCCTGCATCACCACGCAGCGCCCGGCGGCCGAGATGAAGCCGGTCTTCTGCAGGCCGATGGCCCACTCGGGGTTGTGCACGAGCCCGTTGGTGTTGCGGAACTGCACCGGCTGCGGCTTCGCGCCGACCGGCAGCACGGCGCCCAGCGATGTCGACAGATCGCGGATCACCGGGTGCTCGGATGCCGCCCGCACCAGGCGCGCCAGATCGGTGGCGCTGCTGCGGTTGTCGGCCGACAGGCCCGTGGGCTCGACGTAGCGGGTGTCGCTCATGCCCAGTTCGGCGGCCTTGCGGTTCATGGCCCGCACAAACGCGCCGAGGCCGCCGGGGTAGGTGCGACCCAGCGCGTGCGCGGCCCGGTTCTCCGAGGACATCAGCGACAGGTGCATCAGCTCGCCCCGGCTGAGCGTGGTGCCCGGCCGCAGCCTCGAGCGCATGCGGCTGCCGACCGTGCCGCGGACATCGTCTTGCGAGACCTCCAGCGATTCGTCGAGCGAGAGCCCGGCATCCACCACCACCAGCGCCGTCATCAACTTGGTGATCGACGCGATCGGCAACACGGCGTCGGGGTTCTTGCTGAACAGCACCTCGTCGGTCTGCTGATCGACGACGAGCGCGACGCTGGACTTCAAGTCCAGCGGGTCATCGGTCTTGTGAAGTCCGGTCATCTGGCCGATAGACGGCGGGCGACGCACGACCTGCCTGGCCTTGACACGCTTGCCGGCCTTGCGCGGACCCTTGGCCACCGGGCGCGCCTGCGACTTCTTGGCGACGGCGCTGGTCTTGGCCCTCTTGGCCTCGGCCGCCTCGGCCGACCCCGGTGCGGCCAGAGGCAGCGCCGTGGCCAGAGCCAGTGTCAGCACACCGAAAACGGCTCTGACCAGCGTGTGAATCGGCTTGATAACCATGGATGCCCCGTACCGGATCGAAGACAGTGTAGTCGACAGGAGAAAACGCGCGCAATATCAAATGCTTGCAAGCGTTTCCTCAAGTACGGCCTACCCGGGAGAACCCGAATCCGGGATGCGGCCTCAGCCCTGCGCCGCCACGCGTTCGGCCTTGCTGTGCAGCTTGTTCAGCGCCGAGAGATAGGCCTTGGCCGAGGCAACCACGATGTCCGGGTCGGCCCCGACACCGTTGACGACCCGGCCGCCGTGCTGCAGGCGCACGGTGACCTCGCCCTGCGATTCTGTGGAGCCGCTGGTGATGGCATTCACCGAGTAGAGCACCATCTCGGCGCCACTCTTTACGTGGCTTTCGATCGCCTTGAGGCTGGCGTCGACCGGGCCGTTGCCGTCGCTCTCGGCGTGGTGCTCGTGGCTGCCGGCCGCGAAGGCGACGCGGGCGTGCGGCCGCTCGCCGGTTTCGCTGCGCTGGGCGAGCGATAGAAGCCGGTAGTGCTCCTGCTCGGCCGTGACGCTCTCATCAGACACGAGCGCGATGATGTCTTCGTCGAAGATGTCCGCCTTGCGGTCGGCCAGGTCCTTGAAGCGCATGAAGGCGGCGTTGACCTCGGCCTCGGACTCAAGCTCGATGCCCAGTTCCTGCAACCGCTGCTTGAAGGCGTTGCGGCCGCTCAACTTGCCCAGCACGATCTTGTTCGCGGCCCAGCCCACGTCTTCGGCGCGCATGATCTCGTAGGTGTCGCGCGCCTTCAGCACACCGTCCTGGTGGATGCCGCTGGCATGCGCAAAGGCGTTCGCGCCCACCACGGCCTTGTTCGGCTGCACCACGAAGCCTGTGGTCTGGCTGACCATGCGGCTGGCCGGCACGATCTGCGTCGTGTCGATGCCGAGTTCGAGGCCGAAGTAGTCGCGCCGCGTGCGCACGGCCATCACCACTTCTTCCAGGCTGCAGTTGCCGGCCCGCTCGCCCAGGCCGTTGATCGTGCACTCGACCTGGCGCGCACCGCCGATCTTCACGCCGGCCAGCGAGTTGGCCACCGCCATGCCCAGGTCGTTGTGGCAGTGCACGCTCCAGATGGCGCGGCCGCTGTTGGGCACGCGCTCGCGCAGGGAGCGGATGAACTCGCCGTAGAGCTCGGGGATCGCGTAGCCCACGGTGTCGGGGATGTTGATCGTGGTGGCGCCCTCGGCGATGACGGCCTCGAGCACGCGGCACAGGAAGTCGGGGTCGCTGCGGTAGCCGTCTTCCGGGCTGAACTCGATGTCGTCGCAATGCTGGCGCGCAAAGCGCACGGACAGCCTCGCCTGCTCGAGCACCTGCTCGCGCGTCATGCGCAGCTTCTTCTCCATGTGCAGCTCGCTAGTGGCGATGAAGGTGTGGATGCGAGAGCGGGCGGCGCCCTTCAGCGCCTCGGCGGCGCGGCCGATGTCGCGGTCGTTGGCGCGGGCCAGCGAGCACACCGTGCTGTCCTTGATGGCCAGCGCGATGGCGCGCACGGCCTCGAAGTCGCCGTTGCTGCTGGCCGCAAAGCCGGCCTCGATGACATCGACCTTCAGCCGCTCGAGTTGCCGCGCGATGCGCAGCTTCTCGTCGCGTGTCATCGAGGCGCCGGGGCTTTGTTCGCCGTCGCGCAACGTGGTGTCGAAGATGATGAGCTTGTCGGTCATGGTCGTGCCTTTGCGGTGGTTGCGGTGCGCAAGCAGCTTCGGTAGACGGGGATAAAGACAAACGGCCCGCTGCTGTGCGCTGGCGGGCCGTTGATCGGGGTAGGGACTGGCGACGTTCGGTGTGAGGACGGTCGCGTGCGATCAAGCACCCGCGGGAGCGGTGCCTAGCGCTAGCGAAAGAAAGCCGAACGTCGTCATGCAGCTGAATGTAGCACGGGCTCCGCACGCGCAAAGCCGGGGGAATCAGGGGTGAAGACCCTTCTCGTCGGGCTCGTCGGTGGACAGCGCCACGACGCTGGCATGCCGCCCCTTGTACTTGCACCAGGCGTACACCACGTAGCCCGACAGGCCGTACAGGCAGAAGATGCCGAACAGCACGCGCGGCGGATCCAGCGCCACCAGCGCGATCGTCAGCATCACCACGATCAGTACCGCAAACGGCACCGTGCGCCGGCCACCCCAGACCTTGAAGCTGTAGAACGGCGCGTTGGTCACCATCGACAGGCCGGCGTACAGCGTCACGCCGAAGGCCGACCACTCGATCCAGTCGATGCGGCTCACGCTCTTGAAGCCGGCGTCGTCCATGACCCAGATGAAGCTCATCACGATGGCCGCAGCGGCCGGGCTGGGCAGGCCCTGGAAAAAACGTTTGTCGACGACGCCGATGTTGACGTTGAAGCGCGCCAAGCGCAGCGCCGCACCGGCGATGTAGACGAAGGCCGGGATCCAGCCCAGTCGCCCCAGGTCCTGCAGCGCCCACTGGTAGACGATGAGCGCCGGCGCGGCCCCGAAGGCCACCATGTCCGACAGGCTGTCCATCTGCTCGCCGAACGCGCTCTGCGAGTTCGTCATGCGGGCCACGCGGCCGTCAAGGCTGTCAAGCACCGCGGCCACGAAGATGGCGATGCACGCCAGCTCAAAACGGCCGTTGGTGGCCATGATGATGCCGTAGAAGGCCGAGAACAGCGCCGCCAGCGTGATGGCGTTGGGCAGCACGTAGATGCCGCGCCGCCGCGGCGGCAGCGGCACCTGCGCGTCGTCTTCGGCGTTCTGGTTTGATTCGTCGTTCACAAGGGCGAGGATAGCGCCCCGGGCCAGCCCGGGGCCGACCCATCAGTTGCGGCTCTTGTCGACCAGCTTGTTGGCCTTGATCCACGGCATCATGGCGCGCAGCTTCTCGCCGACGACCTCGATGCTGTGCTCGCTGGTGATGCGCCGGCGGCTGATCAGCGTGGGCGCGCCGGCGCGGTTTTCCAGGATGAAGCTCTTGGCGTACTCGCCGGTCTGGATGTCCTTCAGCGCCTGGCGCATGGCCTTCTTCGTCTCTTCGGTGACGATCTTCGGGCCGGTGACGTACTCGCCGTACTCGGCGTTGTTGCTGATGCTGTAGTTCATGTTCGCGATGCCGCCCTCGTAGATGAGGTCGACGATCAGCTTCAGCTCGTGCAG
>JBIJAP010000477.1:0-2873 GCA_044345715.1 Rubrivivax sp. | reverse complement strand
ATGGACATAGAGGGCCACGAGTTGAAGGCGCTGAAGGGAGCGCAGGCGCTGATCGCCCGCACGCGGCCCATCATTCTTTTCGAGCAGCACCCGCGCGACTTCGTCGATGGCCGCTCAGAGGTGATCGAACTGCTTCAGAGCATGGGCTACGGGCGCTTCGCCACGGTTGGCATGCGGCCGAAGTTCGGGGGGCATCCGCTCGCCCGCTGGTTGCTCACGCCGCTGGCCAGACTGCTGGTTGGCGAATCGACTGCGGTCGAGATCCACAGGCACATCAAACCGGACTTCTACTTCTTTCTGGTTGCGCTGCCAGATTGGGTCAAGGACTGACGAGACGGGTCGGGCTGTGCACAGGCGGCGCAGCACCTGCCCTGTCGCAAGCTTCGAGGGATGGTTGCACCGTCCTGCTGCATCCGGGGTGCAAGGGCATCTTTCCACGGCGGTTCAGGTCGCCCGATGCCAAACGCTGCCGCGGACTCCGGAGCGCGGATTGCGCATCTTGTCTGGCAGTGCCCTCATCGGTTGCGTGACGATTCTCGCGGAGCGTCAGGATCGCTATTGAGGCGCCGCGGTCAGTGTCCCGGTCCGAGCACCTGGACGGCCACAATGTCAGGCTTCGGGCGACCAGCCCTCTGCACACAAGCATCCCATGAAAGTCACCGTCGTCGGAACCGGTTACGTCGGCCTCGTCACAGGCGCCTGCTTGTCCGAGATGGGCAACCACGTCATGTGTCTCGATCTCGACGAGCGCAAGATCCGCATCCTCAACGAGGGCGGCATCCCGATCCACGAGCCGGGGCTCGATGTCATCGTGAAGCGCAACGTCGCCGCCGGCCGGCTGCAGTTCACCACCGACGTAGCCGCGGCCGTGGCCCACGGCACCATCCAGTTCATCGGCGTCGGCACGCCGCCCGACGAAGATGGCTCGGCCGACCTGCAGTACGTGCTCGCTGCCGCCACCAGCATCGGTCGCCTGATGACCGACTACAAGGTCATCGTCGACAAGAGCACGGTGCCGGTGGGCACCGCCGACAAGGTGCGCGCGGCGGTGAAGGCCGCACTTGATGCGCGCGGCCTCGGCGACACCGGCTTCGCGGTGGTGTCGAACCCCGAGTTCCTGAAGGAAGGCGCGGCGGTCGAGGATTGCATGCGCCCCGACCGTATCGTCATCGGCGCCGACGACGAGCGCGCGGTGCTGCTGATGCGCTCGCTCTACACGCCCTTCATGCGCAATCACGATCGCATGCAGGTGATGGACCTGAAGAGCGCCGAGTTCACCAAGTACGCCGCCAACGCGATGCTGGCCACGCGCATCAGCTTCATGAACGAGCTCGCGCTGCTGGCCGAGCGGGTGGGCGCCGACATCGAGGCCGTGCGCAAGGGCATCGGCACCGATCCGCGCATCGGCACGCACTTCCTGTACCCCGGCACCGGCTACGGCGGCAGCTGCTTCCCGAAGGACGTGAAGGCGCTCATCCACACCGGGCGCGAGAACGGCATGGACCTCACCATCCTGCAGGCCGTGGAAGACGTGAACGAGCGCCAGAAGCAGGTGCTGGTGAACAAGATCGTGGCCCGTTTCGGCGAAGACCTGTCGGGCCGCAGCTTCGCGATGTGGGGCCTGGCCTTCAAGCCCAACACCGACGACATGCGCGAGGCGCCCAGCCGCGTCATCGCCGAGGCGCTCACGGCGCGTGGCGCCAGCATCCGCGCCTATGACCCCGTGGCCATGCCCGAGGCGGCGCGCGTGATGGAAGACCTGCCGCGCGTGAGCTTCGTGTCGAACCAGGCCGAGGCGCTGCCGGGCGCCGATGCGCTGGTCATCGTCACCGAGTGGAAGGAGTTCCGGAACCCGGACTTCGACGCCATCAAGGCGGCGCTGAAGCAGCCGCTGATCTTCGACGGCCGCAACCTCTATGACCCGAAGCTGATGGCGATGCTGGGCATTGACTACCAGGCCATCGGACGCGCGGCACGCGGCTGAGCTCGGCCCACGGGTACCGCTGGCCGCGGCGTCAGCGCTCCCAGGTCACGGTGTAGGTCATGGTCAGCCCGAGCAGGCGGTGATGGGTGATGCGGTAGCGGCTGATACCGGCGTCGTGCAGCAGACGCTTCAGATCGGACTTCGTCAGCAGTCGCATGTAGTCGCCCGCTGCCCAATCGCGGCCCGTGCGGCGCAGGAAAGCGTCGAACCAGGGTTTGGGCAGCAGCAGGTGTAGCAAGGGCACCCGAGTGTGCGTCTCCACCGGAAAGTGCCGGTTCGGTGTCGTCATGAAGCCGCGTTGGCTGACCCGCAGCATCTCGCGCAGGAACTGCAGCTGTGCCGAGTACTCGCCCACGTGCTCGATGACTGCATTGCTGTAAGCGATGCTGAACTGCCGATCCTCGAAAGGCAGCCGGGTGCCGTCACCTTGGATGAATGTGATCTTCGGGTAACGGGCTCGCAACTGCGCGACGTCGTCCAGCGAGACCACGGTGATCTTGTCCGGGTGGGCGTAATGCTTCTCGAGGTAGTTGTCGGCCGCCGAGTATTCGGTGGCATTCGCGCCGATGTCGACGATGAGATCCTCGGGCTGCGGCTGCATCGTCGCAAGAAAAAAGCTGTGCTTGCGTGCCCGGCTATGGGCCGAGACACGGTCCGCGAGGCGGTGGATGGCCGCGTTCACAGCGCTGGCCCGTGCGGCAGCAACTTCACGCAAACACCGCCGCGTCGCTCAGCAGCGGCGCCGCGGCATCCTTCGGCGCCAACAGCGGCGCCACGCCGGTATCGGGCCAGGCGATGGCGAGTTGCGGGTCGTCCCAGCGGATGGCGCCTTCGCAGTCCTTGGCGTAGGTGTCGGTGGTCTTGTAGAGGAAGTGCGTGTCGTCTTCCA
>JBIJAP010000476.1:0-2881 GCA_044345715.1 Rubrivivax sp. | reverse complement strand
CACCAACAGCGCGCCATGGCGCTCATACAGGCCATCCAGCCGTAGTCAGAAAACCAAACCTGAAATCCATCGCAAGTGCTTGATGGATAAAGGAGATCTGGGCCGGCGGCGGTGGAACTTCAGGCTAGGGCAGCACGATGTCCGGCCCGCCGCGTGGCGTGCGGGCCGGCGGGCGGTCCCAGCCGAAGAAGCGCAGCACCTCGTCCTGGCGCGCCATCGTGTCGGCCTCGCCCAGCGCGAGCAGTTCGCCGGTGAACGGCGCCTCGAAGAGCAGGTAGCTCGCCAGCGCCGCACCCTGCACGCCGGCCGCCGCCCCGGCACCTGCGCCGGCGCTGCCCACACCGACCCCACGCAGCAGCGAGCGCACCGGCAGCGGCAGCGCCTGCAGGTGGCGCACCGCGATGTCGTCGATGCGCTGGCTGGGCGAGATCACCAAGGCTTCCAGCGGCTTGAGCTGGCTGTCGCTGAGCGCCGAATCGGGCAGCAGCGCCAGCGTGCGGTTGATGCGGCGCATGCGCTCGACGTCCACCGCCAGTGCGTCGAGAAAGATGCTCGACATCGCATGGCCCGCGATCTGCGCCAGGTTCGGGTACTGGCCGGCGGCCACCACCCGGCCGGCCGGCTCCTGCATGCGGCCGGCGCCGATGATCACCAGCCGCTCCGCCCCCAGGTGGATGGCGGGTGAGAGAGGCGCCGTCTGACGCATCGAGCCGTCGCCGAACCAACCGGCCTGGCCCTGCGGCCGCAGGCTCACCGACGGGAACACGAACGGGATCGCCGAGCTCGCCAGCAGGTGCTCGTGGCCGATGCGCTGCGGCACGGCCAGACGCTGCGACCGCAGCCACGGCTCCACCGGTTCGGCCGCGTCGTAGAAGGTGAGGTGCTCGCCGCTGGTGTAGCTCGAGGCTGTCACGGCCCAGGCGTGCAGGTGGCGCTCGGCCAGCAGATTCGGGATGCGCTCCAGCGGCACCAGGCGCTGGAGCAACTCGGCCAGCGGCTGGTTGTCGAGCAGCGAGCGCGGCTTCAGGCGGCGCCAGCGGGCGATGATCCAGCCCACCGAGAGCATCGTCAGCCACTGCGCGCCGGAGCGGATGACGCCCAGCGAGTCGGCGCGGTACACCTGCTCGGCGGCAAAGTTCTGCCAGACCTTGACCAGCACCTCCACCGCGCCTTCAAAGCGGTCGGCATGCGCCGCCAGCGCCGCGGCGTTGATGGCGCCGGCCGAGGTGCCAACGATGACGCCGAAGGGGTTGTCGAGCCGCGCCCGCGGACCGAGGGCGCTGCGGCGGATGCGCACCAGCGCGCGCAGCACGCCCACCTGGTAGGCGGCCCGCGCACCACCGCCACTCAGAACGAGGGCGGTGAGCGGCTTTTCATGCATCCGCGGACGATACGGGCACGCCCGCCGCAGCGTCAGTCGGTGACGCCCCTACTCCCGGCCACGCCACGCTACTCGTACACCACCTGCGCCGCCCCGCCGTGCGCGATGCTGCGCCAGCGGCCGAGGGCCTCTTCACAAGGCCAGAAGCGGGCGTCGTCGCCGAGGTCGATCTCGCCCACCGCGCCGGGCCGCTGCAGCTTCAGGCGCACCGCCAGGCCCTGCAGCAGCTCGCCGTGCTCGGTGTCTTCGCGGCGCGCAGGCCACAGTTTCAGCACGTCGGCCACCGGCGGCATGCCGCCATTCAGCGCCACCGCCAGGTGCTTGCCGAAGCGCGCGCGTGCGGCGGGCAGATCCCAGGCCTGCGTGATGTTCAGGCGCAGGCCGCCGCTGAAGCGATCGGGCTGAACCTTGCCCTGCACCACGAGCAGCTGGTCTTCGGCCATCCATTCGCGGCGGGTCTCGAACAGCTCGTCGGGGGCCACGGCCTCGATGTGCTCGCTGCCGTCGTCGAGCTTGAAGATGAAGACCTTGCCCCGCTGGCCGTTGACGCTGCGCGGATCGGTCACGATGCCGGCCAGCAGCTGCGGCTCGCGGCTGTCCACCAGGTTGGCGATCTGCAGCTTGGCGAAGCGCCGCACCTCATCAGAAAAGGCCTGGAACAGATGGCCGCTGAGGTAGAAGCCGACGGCTGTTTTTTCCTGCAGCAGCTTCTCGTGCAGCGTCCAGGGCGCCACGGCCACGAGCGCCGGCTCCTGCGTACTGCTGCCGTGGCTGTCGCCGCCGTCGAAGTCGAACAGGCCGCCTTGCAGCGCGTTGGCCTGCTGGGTGTCGGCCCAGTCGAAGGCCAAGCCCACGCTGGCCAGCGCGGCGGCGCGGTCCGGGTGCAGGGTGTCGAAGGCACCGGCCTTCACCAGCGCCTCCACGGCGCGCTTGTTCACCGCCTTGCGGTCGACGCGCGCGCAGAAGTCGAAGAGGCTGCGGAACGGGCCACCGCCTTCGCCCTGGTGCGAACCCTGGCCTTCGCGCGCGGCCACGATGGCCTCGATGGCACCCGCGCCCGTGCCCTTGACGGCCGCCAGGCCATAACGCACCACCTGGTCGGCCACCGGCTCGAAGCGTGCCGTGCCGCGGTTGATGCACGGCGGCTCGAAGCGCATGCCCGCCGCCTGCGCATCGGCCAGCAGCACCTTGAGCTTGTCGGTGTTGTCGGCTTCGATCGTCATGTTCGCGGCGTAGAACTCGGCCGCGCAGTGCACCTTGATCCAGGCCGTGTGGTACGCCAGCAGCGAATAGGCTGCGGCATGACTCTTGTTGAAGCCATAGCCCGCGAACTTCTCCATCAGGTCGAAGACCTCGTCGGCCTTGCCCTGCTCGATGCCCTGCTTGAGCGCGCCTTCGCGGAACGTGACGCGCTGCTTGGCCATCTCCTCGGGCTTCTTCTTGCCCATGGCGCGGCGCAGCAGGTCAGCGCCACCGAGCGAGTAGCCGCCCAGCACCTGC
>JBIJAP010000475.1:0-2886 GCA_044345715.1 Rubrivivax sp. | reverse complement strand
AGCGCCCACTCGTCCACGGACTCCAGCAGCACGCTGGCGCGCCGCTGACCCGCGCGCTCCAGCGCCAGCACGGCCAGCGCTGAATCGGGATTCAGACCGCCGGCGGACACGACCACGGCCTCGTGCGTCGGGTCGATGCCGGCCGCGGCCAGTCGGTCGGCCAGCCGCTGCGGCTCGCGCCACAGCGCGGGCAGCTGCGCCGCGGGCAGCGACACCGCCCCCGGCGGATGGCCCTGGGCAAACGCCGCCTCGGGCCGCAGGTCGACGATCGCCACCCGCGTCAGGCCCATCTGCCGCAGCATGCCGCCGCCCCAGCTGGCCAGCCAGGTCGCGTCGCGCACGCGGTTCGGGTCGGCCCAGGTCCAGAACGGCAGACCGCGTTCGTCCGACAGCCACTCGCGGTGCGACTCCTGGTACAGCCGCACCTGCGGCCAGCCCAGCAACATGTGCAGCGCGAACCAGGGCACCGCCGCGGCGCCGCCGCCGCCGCAGTGCGTGAACACCGGCCGCTCTCGGTTCAGACCCAGGTGCGCGGCCAGTTGCGCCAGCTCAGCCATCGACTTGAAGCGCTTGTCGGCGCCGAAGAACTCGCTGGCCGGCGCGAGCACCGCGTTCGGCACATGGCCGCCGCGGCTGAAGAAGCGGGCGCCGCCGTAGTAGTAGTCGGGCTCGAGCGCATCGAGCAGGGTCACGCGCGACGGTGTTCCGCTGGCGAGCAGGAACTCATCGAAACGCACGCGCAACTCGGCATCGCGCAGCTGACCCAGAACGAAGCTGCCATTCGCAGGGGCCGGTGTCGGCTCGCGGGTCAGCGGCGCGCCGGCCGCGCGCCAGGCCGCGAGGCCGCCGTCGAGCAGCTTCAGCCGCGACTCGGCCACGCCGTGGCGCAGCAGGTCGTAGAACAGCCGCGGCGCGATCCAGCTGGCGCCGCCGTCGAGCAGCACGACCAGGCTCTGCGGGCCGATGCCCCAGGCGCGCAGGCGGCGCTCCATCACCTCGGGCGCCGGCGCGCCGGCCAGCAGCCCGAAGCCGTCGATCGGGATCGCGCCCGGCACGTGGCCACCGGCACGCTCCTGCGGCATCGATGCATCGAGCACCACCAGATCGGCGCGGCCGAGCGACGCCGCGAGCCAGGACACCTGGACCAGCGGGCCGGGTGGGACGTCGCCCATGCCCGCGGTCTGCGCCCGCAGTGTGGGCGGCAGCGCCCAGGCCAGGGCGCTTCCGGACGTCAACGCCAGCCATTGGCGGCGCGGGAGAGTGGGTGCCATGCGGGTGATCTCCTCGGGCCGATGCGGCCGAGTCGGCAGCATCAGGGCCGCCGGGCGAATCGGCGTGGCCCTTGCGACAGGCCGCAGAAACCCGGCTGTGAACGGCGCTTCAGCGACCTACGGCCAGACGCGTCATGTCGTGCGCCGTCCGGCACGCCGACTCGTACAGGCAGACCGCCGCCGCCGCCGCCACGTTCAGCGACTCCTCGCCGCCCGGCTGCGGAATGCGCACGGTCAGGGCACAGCGCGCGAGCAGAGCCGCATCCACGCCCTGCCCTTCGTGGCCCATGACCCAGGCGCAGGGCACGGGCAGTGGCGCCTGCGGCAGCTCCAGCCCCGCGTGCGAGCTGGTGGACACCAGCGGCACGGCCAGCGCATCGAGCAGCGCCGGCTCGGCGCCATCGATGAGTGCCAGGCCGAAATGCGCGCCCATGCCGGCGCGCAGCACCTTCGGGCTCCACAGCGCCGCCGTGCCCTTGAGCGCCACCACCTGCCGCACGCCAAAGGCCGCGGCGCTGCGCAGCATGCTGCCCACGTTGCCGGCGTCCTGCACGCGGTCGAGCACCAGCGTGGCGGCATCAGCCTGCAGCGCGCCAGCCGGTGGCAGATCGATCAGAAAGCCCATCAACGCCGGGCTCGGCAGGCTGCTGATGCCGGCGAACAGCGCCGTCGGCACCAGCGCCGTGCGGGTGGCGCCGGCGGCCAGCGCGCGCAGCGCCGGTTGCTGCCAGGCCTCGTCGGTGAACACGGCCTGCGCCGCCACGCCACCGCGCTGCACGAAGGCGCGGCAGAGGTGGTCGCCCTCGAGCCAGGCCTGGCCGACACGGCGGTAGGCCGTGGCGTCCTGGCTCAGCCGGCGCAGGCGCACCAGCAGGGCGTTGTCTCGCGAGCTGATGCGCTGGGGTTCGCGCTGGGGTTCGATCACTCGGCGCCCTCACGCGCGGGCGCCGCGGCCGCATCCAGGCAGGCCCGCACGGGTGCATAGCTGCGCCGGTGGGCGAGGCATGGGCCGTGCTCGCGCAGCGCCGCCAGGTGCGCCGCCGTGGGGTAGCCCTTGTGGCCATCGAAGCCGTATTGCGGGTGGGCGGCGTGCAACTGCTCGCACAGCCGGTCGCGTGTCACCTTGGCCAGGATCGAGGCCGCCGAGATGGCCGCCACCTTGGCATCGCCCTTCACGATGGACGCCACGGGCACCGGCAGCACCGGCACGCGGTTGCCGTCGACGACCACGCGGTGCGGGCGCAGGCGCAGGCCTTCGACGGCGCGCCGCATCGCCAACATCGTGGCCCGCAGGATGTTGAGCTGGTCGATCTCCTCGACGCTGGCCTGGGCCACGCTGCAGCAAAGCGCGCGGGCGCGGATCTCATCGAACAGCCGCTCACGCCGCAACGCCGTGAGCGCCTTCGAATCGGCCAGGCCGCGGATCGGCTGCAAGTCATCCAGGATGACGGCCGCCGCCACCACCGGTCCGGCCAGCGGGCCGCGGCCGGCCTCGTCGACGCCGGCCACCAGGCCGGGCTTGTCCCAGCCCAGGCCGAGCTGCTCAATGCGAAAAGGCCTAGAGCGACAAGACTTGCGCGATGGCATCGGTGGCCCGCTGCGCCGTGTTCTGGCG
>JBIJAP010000076.1:0-11483 GCA_044345715.1 Rubrivivax sp. | reverse complement strand
CTGCAGGTAGGTGTGGCCGCCAGAGCGCGTGGGCTTGAGGAACATGGGGCGAGTATAGCGCTGGCACCAAAGCTTGCCACCACATCACATCACACGTATTGCCACTACCGAAACCTCTCCGCACGCCGCCAAGTTGTTGATTTCATTGAGCGCACGATGGGAAAACGGCTCGGAATCGGCGCTTGGTGTCGAACTCGGGTGGCCCTCCTGGGCTCGGCCGCGCTGGCCGCGCAGCCCATCACCGCCGAACGCCTGCGCCCCGACGAGCGAATGCGCCTGGACGCCACACTCGGCCACCCGGCCTGGCAGCGCGCCATGCCGCACTCCGAGTTCGTCGAGAAGGCACCCGACACCGGCGCGGCCCCGCGCGAGGCCACGCGCGTGCGCGTGCTGTTCGACGAGCTGGCGCTCTGGGTGGCCATCGAGGCGCAGGACAGCGCCCCGGCGCAGATCCGCGACGACCGCGTGCGCCACGATGGCGTCAACCGCACGCAGGACTTCGTCGTCCTCTACCTCGATGCCGTGGGCTCGCGAAGCGCCGCGCAGTGGTTCCGCGTCAATGCCGCCGGCAGCACCGCCGACGGCCTGCACACCGCGGCCGACGACAGCGAGGACTTCGCGCCCGACTTCGACTGGGACGCCACCACGGCGCGCCACCCCGGCGGCTGGACGGCGGTGCTGCGCATCCCCTTCGCCAGCCTGCGCTTCAGCGAAGGCCGGCAGGACTGGCGCATCATGGTCGGCCGCCGCCTGCCGCGCGAGCAGTTCCACCTTTTCAGCTCGGTACTGATCCCGCGCGACGCGCCGAGCTTCATCGCCACGATGCAGCCGCTGCTGGGCGTGCAACTGCCGGCCGACCACGCTTTCCTCACCGTGCGGCCCGGCCTCACGCTGCGCCGCGTGGACGACGGCGCCGGCACCGTGCGCCAGGACCACGAAGCCAGCCTCGACGTGAAGTGGCGCCCGCGCGCCGAGCTCGTGGTCGACGGCACGCTGAACCCCGACTTCTCTCAGGTCGAGCTCGACGTGCCGCAGCTCGCCGGCAACTCGCGCTTTGCCCTGTTCCTGAGCGAGAAGCGGCCCTTCTTCTTCGAGAGCTACGACCTGCTGCGCATGCCCACCGAGGCGCTGTACACGCGCAGCGTGACAGCGCCACGCGGCGGCCTGCGCGCCACCTGGCGCGGCACCGCCTGGGCCGGCAGCGCCTTCGCGCTGAAGGACCGCGGCGGCGGCCTCGTGCTGCTGCCCGGTGTCTACGGCACCGATGCCGCCGAGCAACCCGGCAGTGCCCTGCTGGCCCTGCGCGCCCGCCACGACGACGGCGACGGCGCCTTTGGCTGGCTGATGGCCGCACGCCGCTACGACAGCGACGGTGGCGTCGAGCGCGGCAGCAACACCGTGCTCGGCCCCGATGTCGGCCTGCCGCTGCCGGCCCTGTCGTCGCTGCCCTTCCTGCCCGAAGGCCGCTGGCGCCTGCGTGCGCAGTGGCTGCACGCGCGCACCGACGCCCAGCCCGATGGCGGTGGCACGCTGCGGCGCGGCGCCGACGTCGACGGCGACCTGCTGCGCCTGAGGCTGCAGCGCCAGGGCGAGCGCGGCGAGACAGCGCTGACGCTCGATGACGTCAGCGAGGGCTTCCGCCACGACAGCGGCTTCGTCAACCAGGCCGGCGTGCGGCGGGCCGAGTTTTTCCACAGCCACGGCTGGCGCGGCGGCTTCGGGCCGCTAAACGAGGTGTATGCGACGCTGGAGCTCATCCGCACCCAGCACCGGCGCGACGGCAGCCTGGTCGAGGACAGCGTGCGCCCCGGCGTGTACGCCACCGGCGCGCGCAACTTCGAGGGCTGGATCGAGTGGTACGGCCTGGCCCGCGTGCGCCTGGGGCCCGGGCTGCCACTGCTGCCGCAGCGCTACTGGAGCGGCGGCTTCGTGATGACGCCGGTGCCGTGGATGCCGCTGCTGGAGGTGTCGGCCGACGTCGGCCGCCTGGCCGACACCGCTGTGGGCCCGGCCGGCGAGGTGCGGCGCGGGGCGAACCTCTTTGCCCTGGCGCGCCTGCGGCCGCTGGCAGCGCTGGAGCTCGAGCCCCGGTTCAACCTGGCCTGGCTCGAGCGCGACGGCGAGCGCCGCTACCGAGAAAGAGCCGGGCAGCTGCTGGCGATCTGGCACTTCGACGCCCGCCACAGCCTGCGCTTGATCGCGCAGCAGCGCACGCTCTGGCGCGCGGCCGAACCCGGCGCGGCCGCCGTCGACGACGCCGGCAGCACCGCCTCGCTCACCTACGCCTGGCGGCGCAGCGCCGGCACGCGCCTGTACGTGGGCGCCGGCCGCGAGCGTGAACGCGGCAGGGCTTCCGCCACCGAGCTGTTCGTCAAGCTGGAGCTCGACGCGGGCGAGCTGGTGCGCTGAAGGTGGCCCGCTCGAAAGCGGCGAGGGGGGCTTGACAGCGGTCAAGCCCCTGCTCGCCGACTCGCCCTAGAGTGGCTTCGAACCCCGGGACGTTCCCGGCAGATGGTTGCCCACGAGGCAGCCCGCGAGGCCACCCCATGTTCCAGCACCTGCTCGTTCCCATCGACGGCACCGAGCTCTCCGAACACGCCCAGCAAGCCAGCTTGGCGCTGGCCGCCAAGCTCGGCGCGCGCATCACCGCCTTCGTGGCCGAGCCGCTGGCGCCGCTGCCGCACATGGGCACCAACCCCAGCAACTACCTGCGCGACACCGAGCGCCACCAGCAGCGCACCGAAGCCCACGCGCACGAGGTGCTGGCGCGCTTTCGCAGCCGCGCCGAGGAACAGGGCGTGCCCTTCATCGGCCGGTTCGAACGTACCGATGGCGTCGACGAAGCGATCGTCCAGGTCGCGACGGAATCCGGCTGCGACCTCATCGTGATGGCCACGCATGGCCGCGGGGTGTTCGGCGAGTTGCTGTTCGGCTCGCACACCAAAAACGTCATCTCGCGCAGCAAGCTGCCGCTGCTGGTGCTGCACTGAGAGGCTGACCCCTGGCGGCCGCAGACTTGTGCGGGACTTCCTTCGGTGCCAGCATCGCGATGCCCCATTCCACAACGAGGAGAGCCCCGTGGCCCAGCCGATGTTCGACGCCGACGCCCTGATCGAGATGTTCCAGACCGCCAGCACGCGCCAGGGCGCGCAGCTGAAAAAGGCCGTCACCGACACCACGCTGGCCGCGCTGCAGGGCCGTGAGCTGACGCTGAAGAACATCCGTGGTGTGCTCAAGCAGGTGGCCGATGCCGCCAGCACCGGCGTGGCCCAGAACGTCACCGCCGGCATCGACCCCGAGGCACTGCTCGACAAGGCCGTGGCCGGCATGGACGAGGCCCTGCTGAAGGCGGTCGAGGCCCAGCGCACGACGCTGGTCACGCTGGCCGCCCAGGGCGCCGACCTGCGCGACAAGCACCTGAGCAAGGCCCTGTCCGACCTCGAGAAGATGGAAGACGGGCTGTTCTCGGCCGTGAAGAAGGCCGCCGACGGCGCCGGCAACCCGATGGCCGCCGCCTGGGCGCCCATCCTCGAGAAGATGCAGGCCGGCGGCACCGCCTCGGGTGCGCAGGCCGCGGCCGCCACGGAGCAGTTCGCGCAGATGGCCGAGCAGATGCAGGCTTCGATGCGCAGCACGCGCGCCGCGTCGATGAAGGCCGCCCAGGCGCTGGCCGAGAGCTACGCCGCCATGGCCAGCGGCGTGCTGCTGGGCATGGGCGAGGCGCTGGGCAGCAGCGCTGCGGCCAAGAAGGCGCCGCGAAAGTAGGGCAGGCGCTAGCCCGGGCACGCCGGGCGCGCTTCTACACTGCGCGCCATGAAAAACGTCGTCATCAGCGGCACGGGCCTCTTCACGCCGCCGCACGTGATCACGAACGAGGAGCTCGTGGCCTCGTTCAATGACTACGCCGACCTGCAGAACGCGCAGCATGCCGCGGCCATTGCCGCCGGCACGCGCAGCGCGATCACGCACTCGAGCGTGGAGTTCATCGAAAAGGCCTCGGGCATCCGCCAGCGCTACGTGCTTGAGAAGACCGGCGTGCTCGACCCCACGCGCATGAAGCCGCGTTTTGCGCCGCGGCCCGACGAGGCGCTCAGCCTGATGGCCGAGATCGCGGTGGACGCCGGTGCGAAGGCCATCGCCGCGGCGGGCCTGCAGCCGGGCGACATCGACGCGGTGCTGTGTGCCGCCGCCAACATGCAGCGCGCCTACCCGGCCATGGCCTGCGAGATCCAGTCGGCACTGGGCTGCGCCGGCTACGGCTTCGACATGAACGTGGCCTGCTCCTCGGCCACCTTCGCCATCCAGGAAGCCGTCAACGCGGTGAAGAACGGCAGCGCCACGCGCGTGCTGATCGTCAACCCCGAGATCACCTCGGCGCACCTCGAATGGCGCGACCGTGACTGCCACTTCATCTTTGGCGACGTGTGCACCGCGCTCGTCATCGAGGCCGAAGACAGCGCCCGCAGCGCGGTGCGCTGGCGCGTGCTGGGCACCAAGCTCGTCACGCAGTACAGCAACCACATCCGCAACAACGCCGGCTTCATCAACCGCTGCGAAGACACCGATCCCGACGCCCGCGACAAGACCTTCATGCAAGAGGGCCGCAAGGTCTTCAAGGAAGTCGTGCCGATGGCGGCCGAGCACATCGAGCGCCAGCTGCACACGCTGGGCCTGGAGCCGACGCAGATGCGCCGCTTCTGGCTGCACCAGGCCAACCTGGGCATGAACCAGCTCGTCATCAAGAAGCTTGTCGGCGCCGAGCTGTCCGGGCCGCAGGGCACCGATCTGGCGCCGCTGATCCTGGGCGAGTACGCCAACACCGCCAGTGCAGGCTCGATCATCGCCTTCCACCGCCACCAGGCTGACCTGAAGGCGGGTGACCGCGGCGTGATCTGCTCCTTCGGTGCGGGCTACTCCATC
Source organism: Rubrivivax sp. (assembly GCA_044345715.1). GTDB lineage: Bacteria > Pseudomonadota > Gammaproteobacteria > Burkholderiales > Burkholderiaceae_C > Rubrivivax. The sequence continues at coordinate 6,563 of JBIJAP010000076.1, read as the reverse complement.
GGCAGCGCGGTCGTCGAGCGGCTGTAGGACGGCGCCAATGCCGCTCCGGGCAGTCCGACAGCGCACAGACGCCCACAGCGAAACAGCCGACAACCGGCACCAGCCAGCCCCTTCTCACCGCGGGCTGAATCCACCGGATGCCGATGAGCGCGCTTATGTTCCGCCGTGCCCTCGGGCTGGGCTTGGTCCTCATCGCAGCCGGCCTGCTGGGCTTGAGTTGCAGCAGCTTGCCCAGCTTCGTGCCGGACTTCGCGCACCCGCCGGCGCGTCCGGTGCCGCTGGAGGGCGCGGGTGGGCCGCTGACCGCCGCGCAGAGCCGTGCCATCCTGCAGCGCCTGCAGCGCGGCGGTGAGCCGACCGACATCTTCAGCCGCCATCTCGCGCTGGAAGAGGCCATCGTCGGCAGCCCGCTGACCACGGGCAACGCGGTGCGCCTGCTGCAAGACGGCCCGGCCACCTACCGCGCCATGCTCGGCGCCATCGCCGCGGCGCGCGACCACATCAACCTGGAGACCTACATCCTGGACGACGACGCCATCGGGCGCCAGTTCGCCGAGGCCTTGCTGGCCAAGCAGGCGCAAGGGGTGCAGGTCAACTTGCTGCGCGACAGTGCCGGCACCTTCGGCACACCGGCGGCTTTCTTCCAGCGCCTCAGCGAGGCCGGCGTGCAGGTGCTCGAGTTCAATCCGGTCAACCCGCTCACAGCGCGCGACGGCTGGCGATGGAACCAGCGCGACCATCGCAAGCTGCTCATCGTCGACGGCCGAATCGCCTTTCTCGGCGGCATCAACATCAGCAGCGTCTACTCGGGCGGCTCCTTCGGCAAGGCCCGGCGGGCCGATCCCGACGCAGCGTTGGCCTGGCGCGACACCGATCTGCAGCTGGAGGGCCCGGTGGTGGCCGAGTTGCAGAAGCTCTTCCTGGCCGCCTGGCAAAGCCAGCAAGGGCCGCCCCTGCCGCCACGCGACTACTTCCCACCCCTGCAGGCGATGGGAACCCAGGTGGTGCGCGTCATCGGCAGCTCGCCCGAAGAGGAGTTCAGCCTGATCTATGCCACGCTGCTGTCGGCCATCGGCAGTGCCGAGACCAGCGTGCGCATCACGAACGCCTACTTCGCGCCCGACCCGCAGCTGCTGGATGCGCTGATGGCTGCCGCGGCGCGCGGCGTCGACGTGGTCCTGATCCTGCCGGCCCATACCGATTCGTGGCTGGTCTTCCACGCCGGGCGCAGCCACTACGCGACGCTGCTGAAGGGCGGTGTGCGGATCTTCGAGCGCCGTGGCGTCGTGCTGCACTCGAAGACGGCGCTGGTAGACGGCGTGTGGGCCACCGTCGGCTCCACCAACCTGGACTGGCGCAGCTTCCTGCACAACCACGAACTCAACGCCGTCATGCTGGGCGCTGACTTCGGGCAACAGGTGCAGGCCATGTTCGATCGCGACCTGGCCTTGTCGGATGCCATCGAGCTCGCAGCCTGGGAGCGTCGCAGTCCGGCCTTGCACCTGCAGGAGTGGTTCGGCCGCCTCTGGGAATACTGGCTCTGACGCACAAGACCCGTCTCTACCGGATCATCTGGAGCGATTGGTCGCCCCAGCCCTGCAGCGGCCCGAGCGGATTGCGTCGCAGTTCCACCTCATTGACGAGCGGGCGCCCGCCCACCAGCTTGTAGACCAGCGCGTCGTCCACGAAGACCAGCAGCACATCCACGCGCCAGCCGGTGGTAACGGTTTCGCGCCTGAAGTTGAGCGAGTCGAGCCAGAAGTTGCCGACGCGCCGCCGATGGAGCTTCTCGACAGCGATGATGTAGCCCCCGCATTGCTTGCCAGCCTGCAGGCAGTGGCGGATGCCTCGGTCGACATCCTCGGGCTTGATCAGCGTGGCGGCCGCGAACCGCTGCAGCACGTCGGCGAAGTGCAAGACCGTGATGGCCGGATTCCGGCTCGGGTCGAGGCCTTGTGCATGCACGCTTTGGCGTGTCGACTGGTACGGCGCCACTGTGGCCAGCGACTTCACGGCATCGTCGTAGCTGCTCCAGACCGAGACGACTTCGGTTCGAGAACTCGGCAGCAGCGTGGTGCAACCGCCGGCCAGCAGGCAAACGCCTGCGGTGACGGCCCTTGCCACGATGGAGGCCGCCTTCGTCGCTGCGTGCAAGTGTTTTTCCATCAGCCGCTAGACCCATCCGGCCCGGCGCAAGCGCCGATAGACCAGCGCGCAACCGAGCGCGGTCACGGCCACGGTAACGGGATAGCCCGCCTTCCACTGCAACTCCGGCATCCATACGAAGTTCATGCCGTACAGGCTGAAGACGACGGTGGGGATGGCCAGGATCGCCCCCCAGCCCGCCAGGCGCTTGACTACTTCGTTCTGGTTGTTGGCCACCAGCGCCAGGTTCACCTGCATCGCCGTGGTCAGCATGTCGCGCATGCCATCGATCAGGCCCACCAGGCGCGACACGTGATCTTCGATATCCCGGAAGTAGGCTCGCAGTTCCCTCGGGATCAAGTTCTCGTGCAGGCGCATCAGTTCGGCGCTGATCTCCGCCAAGGGCAAGGTGGCGTTGCGCAGTTCGAGGAGATTGCGCTTCAGGTCGTACAGCCGCGCGACCACGAGCCTGTCGAACCGATCCTGGAAGATGTCGGACTCGATCGCATTGAAGTCCATCTCGAACTGGGCGACGACCGGCTGGTAGTGGTCGGCCACGAAGTCCAGGATCGCGTAGAGCGCGAAACCCGGGCCCTTGGGCAGGTCCGGGGTGGCATCTTCGCAGTGCTGCAGCACCTGCGCGAAGCTCGATGACGCGCCGTGGCGCACCGACACGAGGAACTGGGTTCCGACGAAGAGGTGGGTCTCGCCGTAGACCACGCGACTGTCTTGCAACTGGGCCGTCTTCAGCACGATGAAAAGCGAGTCGCTGTAGGCCTCGATCTTGGGGCGCTGGTGGGCGTGATGCGCGTCCTCGATGGCCAGTTCATGCAGGCCGAAGGTCTGCTGGATCTCTCGCAGCGCGGTGTCGTCCGGGTCATGCAGTCCGAGCCACACGAAGGTGCCGGCCTGCTTCATGGCCGTGCCGATGTCGGCGATGGCGATGTCGCCGATCCGCTGGCCATCTCGATAGACCACGGTGTCCACGAGGGATGTCATCGCCTTGCCCGTCTCGTGAACCTCTGCGCCGATCCGTCGCCTGCGCGATTGGGGCACGAGGGGGCGATGCCGTCGGTGCGATGCCGAACCATGCGGGGGCGCGGGGTCGGTTGGCGCGTGGTCAGGTCTCTCACCCGCCAGTCGCAACGCGGCCGGAGCCGCTATCGTGTCGCATGGCCATCGCGCAAACCTTCTTCTGGCTCGACTACGAGACCTTCGGCGTCAACCCCCGCCGTGACCGCCCGGTGCAGTTCGCGGGGCTGCGCACGGACCTCGATCTCAACGAGATCGGCGAGCCGCTGCAGCTGTACTGCCGCCCCGCGCCCGACAGCCTGCCCGAGCCCGAGGCGGTGCTGCTGACCGGCATCACGCCGCAGCACGCGCTGGCCCACGGTGTGCCCGAGGCCGAGTTCGCCACGCGCATCGAGGCCGCGCTGGCGCGCGACGGCAGCATTGGCGTGGGCTACAACAGCATCCGCTTCGACGACGAGGTCACGCGCTTCCTGTTCTGGCGCAACCTCATCGACCCGTATGCGCGCGAGTGGCAGAACGGCTGCGGCCGCTGGGACCTGCTCGACGTGCTGCGCACCTGCTGGTCGCTGCGCCCCGAGGGCATGGCCTGGCCCGAGCACCACAGTGGCGAGCTGAAGGGCCGGCCCTCGTTCAAGCTCGAGGACCTCACGCGCGCCAATGGCATCGAGCACGGCCAGGCGCACGATGCGCTGGCCGACGTGCGCGCCACCGTGGCGCTGGCGCGCATGGTGAAGGCCGCGCAGCCGCGCCTGTGGGACTTCTGCCTGAAGCTGCGGAAGAAGGACGCCGTGTGGGCCGAGATCGGCCAGGGCAAGCCCTTCGTGCACCTGTCGGGCCGCTACGGCGTGGAGCGCGGCTGCCTGGCGGTGGTGTGGCCGCTGGCGCCGCACCCCACCAACAAGAACGAGCTCATCGTCTGGGACCTGGCGCACGACCCCGCCGAGCTCGACGGGCTCGACGCCGAGACGTTGCGCCGCCGCCTCTTCTCTCGCGCTGATGCCTTGCCCGAAGGCGAGGCGCGCTTGCCGATCAAGACCATCCACGTCAACAAGAGTCCCGTCGTCATCGGCAACCTCGCGGTGCTAGGCCCGGCCGAGGCGCGCTGGGGCATCGACCTTGCGCTCATCGAGCGCCATGCGGCGCGGGCGGCAGCCGCGGCCGAGGCGGTGGCGCCGCGCTGGCGCGAGGTGTATGCCCGGCCCGCCGAGGCCGCACCCGATGTCGATGAAGACCTGTACGGCGGCTTCGTCGGCGACGAAGACCGCCGCGCGCTGAACCGGCTGCGCGCGCTGCCGCCGCAGGCCCTGGCCGAACGCGTGCAAGGCGGCCGCGTGGCCTTTGCTGACGGGCGTCTGGAAGAGCTGCTGTTTCGCTGGCGCGCCCGCAACTGGCCCGAGACGCTGGCCGACGACGAGCGCGCGCGCTGGCAGGCGCACTGCGTGGCGCGGCTGGTGGGGGGCAGCGGCACGCTCAGCGCGGCGGCCTTCCAGGAGCGCGTGGATGCGCTGTTCGATGCCGCGCTGGAGCGCGGCGACGAGCGCGCGCAGGAGTTGCTCGACCAGCTCTCCGACTACGCCACGCAGATCGCGCCCGAGCTGCCTTGAGGCGGGGGCGTGTTCAGGTACGCAGGGCTTCGACAGGCTCAGCCCGAACGGTGGCGTCGGTGCATGGCTTCGACAGGCTCAGCCCGTACGGTGGTGTCGGTGCAGGGCTTCGACAGGCTCAGCGGCTGGCCGCTTTGGCGGGTGCCGACGCCGCGGCGGCCGGCGTGGTGGCCTCGGCCACGCTGCCGATGGCGCCGATGAAGCCGCCGCCGGCGTACTCGAACAGGCGCCAGTCGTTGCCCACCGAGACCACGCTCTCGGGCGGCTCCAAGCCCTGCACCGGCACGCCACGCAGCGCACGCGCCATGGCCTCGATCCACACCGGCAGCGCCAGGCCGCCGCCGCTTTCGCGCTCGCCCAGGCTCTTCGGTTCGTCGTGGCCGATCCAGGCCACGCCCACGACGCCCGGCGCCCAGCCGCCGAACCAGGCGTCGACCGCGTCGTTGGTGGTGCCGGTCTTGCCGTACAGATCGGGCCGCTGCAGCGTGGCCTGCGCGCGCGCCGCCGTGCCGCGCGCCGTGACGTCGCGCATCAGCGAGTTCGCCAGGAACACCGTGCTCGGCGGCACCACGCGCGTGGCTTCGTCCAGCGCCGCCGCCGGCGGGGCCTCGAACAAGACCTTGCCATCGGCGGCCACGATGCGCTCGATGAGCACCGGCGTGACCTTGTGCCCGCCGTTGGCGAACACGCCGTAGGCCGCCGCCATCTCCATCGGCGTGACGCTGCCGGTGCCCAGGGCCAGTGTCAGGTCGACTGGCTGGCGCTTCATGTCGAAGCCGAAGCGCGCGATGCCCTCGCGCGCCGCCGGCAGGCCGATGCGCTGCAGGATGCGGATGCTGACCAGGTTCTTGCTGCGCACCAGGCCGTCGCGCACGGTCATGGGCCCGTCGAACTTGCCGTCGCTGTTGCCGGGGTTCCAGGTGGGCGTGCCGCCGTCGTCGGTGCGCAGCGGCAGGTCGTCGACCAGGGTCTCGGGCATCACGCCGTGTTCAAAGGCGGTGGCATACAGAAACGGCTTGAAGCTCGAGCCCGGTTGCCGCCGTGCCTGCGTGGCGCGGTTGAAGGGGGCGCGACTGAAGCTGAAGCCGCCCACCAGCGCGCGCACGCGGCCGGTGGCGGGGTCGAGTGAGACGTAGGCGCCGTCGGCCTCGGGCCACTGCACCACGCTCCAGCTGACGGCGCCCTTGGGTGCCGGCGTGGCCTGCAGGCGCAGCACCGCACCGCGCTTCACCGCCAGCGCCGCCGGAGCCTGCGGCTGCAGCGCCGCGCGCACCAGGCGCAGGCCCTCGCCGGCCACGGTGACGGTGTCGCCACTGGCGAGCTTGACCTGCAGCTCACGCGCCGAGGCCGCCATCACGATGCCCACGCGCAGGTCGTCGTCGTCGCGCTGGTCGCGCAGCGCAAGGCCAGCGGCGCGCTCGGCCTCGGTGGCGTCGGCGGGCAGGGTTTCCTGGTCTTCGGGGCCGCGCCAGGGCTGGCGGCGCTCGTGGGCGATCAGGGCCTTGCGCAGCGCGGCGTGGGCGGCACGCTGCTCGTCGGCACGGATGCTCGTGAAGACGCGGATGCCCTCGGTGTAGGCCTTCTCGCCCAGTTGCTCGAAGACGGCGCGGCGTGCCATCTCGGCCACGTGCTGCGCCGGCACGTCGGGGCCGCGCGTGCGGCGGTAGGTCAGCTTCGTGGCCACGGCGGCGTCGTGCGCGGCCTGGTCGATCTTGTCGGTGCGCAGCATGCGCTGCAGCACCCAGCGCTGGCGCCGCACGGCCGCGGCCTCGTTGGCAAACG
>JBIJAP010000075.1:0-11486 GCA_044345715.1 Rubrivivax sp. | reverse complement strand
GCTGTTGCTCGGCGCGAGCCAAGTTCAGCGCCGCGTCGGCATAGAAGCCCTGCTCGCGCGCCTGCTGCAGCTTGTTGAAGTTGCCCACCTGCGCCATGCGCCGCGCCAGCTCGGCACCCGCCTCGGCCGCCTGCATCACCTGGCGGCTGTAGCGCACCGACTCCTCGGCGGCCACGGCCTTCACCCAGGCCTTGCGCGTATCGGCGGCGAGCGAGAGCACCTGCATCGCCACCGTCGCACGCACCTGCTCGAGCCGGCGCGCCTCGACGCGCTGTACCAGCGGCATGGCGATCAGGCGCGCCAGGTTGACGTGGAGGCCGCGTTCGTGCTCGACCTCGTCGCCCTGGGTCATGCGCCCGAAGCTGAAGCCCGGGTTCGGCAGGCGGCCGGCTTGCACGACCTCGGCCTCGGTGATGCCCAGCTCGGCATAGGCTGCCTGCAGGCCGCGGTTGTTCAGCAGCGCGATCTGAACCACCTCATCCATGCCCAGCGGCCGGGCCAGCAGTTCGCCCACGCGCTGATCGATGCGGTCCAGGTCTTCGGGCTGGCGGGCCCAGGCGAGCTGGGCAGCTGAGCCCAGACGCTCAGCCGTGAGCTTCTCGACGGTGCCGAAGCCGCCGTCAGCGCTCAGGGAGGCGCAGCCGGTCAACGTGAGCACCACGGCAGCCAGGCCGATGCGCCGCAGGGGCGGCGAGTGCCGGATCGCGGAGGGTGGTTGTCGTGTCATCGCCGGCTTCTCAATGCGTCTTGTGGCCGCCGTGGCGAGGCACGGCACTCGGTGCTGCATTCGGAGCGGCCGTGGCACGCGCCGCCGGTGCCGAGGCGGCGGGATCCGGCTGCTGGGCCTCGCGGGCATAGGCTCGCCAGCCACCGATGCGGTTCACGGTCTCGTTGGCTTCCGTCCAGGGGACGCGCTTGTCGTCGCCCAGGCGCCGATAGCGGGCCAGCGGCGAGGTGTGGGTGACAGCAGGCACGCGGACCTGCGGGTCGAGCGGGTCGGCACGCTCGGTGCGGCCGGGGGCTGCTTGCCCGTGGGCGATCGGGTGGATGAGCGTCGCGGCTGCGAGCAGCGTGACGATGGGGATGCCTCGGGACCACCCGAGACGGAACGAAAGCAGGAACATGGGGACCTCGCGTAAGTCGATCGACGGTACTGCAGCCGACAGCTCGCAGGCGAGGTTGGCACAAGGCGGACGGTCGAGCCCGTCGGGCAAGTGCGACGAGACCGACGCCATCAGCGACGACCGCACGGCGCGCGCAGGCGTCTTCTCGCGTTCATGGCCTGGGCCGTGGTTGGCGGCCGCGGCCTCTATCATCCCCGCGTGCCATCACGGGGCAATCGACCGCTGGCGGATGCAACGACGCCGCGCCATGTCAGCGGCAATCGAGGGGGAGTCTTGAGTCTTCCGACAAAGAAACCCAGGTCGCGCACGACCGAAGCGCTCGTCACAGCACAATTGCCGGAGCAGTCGCACGGACGACCTCACGCCGAGCGCCGTGCCGCGGGCAAGGCCCTGCGACAGACTTGTCCGCGCAGCGACGTCGCGGACTGGAAACCCGCTGAGCAGCGGGCAGATCCAGTGGAGCTGCTGATCGCCAACTCGGCTGGGCGACTGTCTGAGCTGGTGCCGATTCGCTACGGCCGCATGATGTCCAGCCCGTTCGCCTTCTACCGGGGCGCGGCCGCAGTGATGACGCACGACCTGTCCTTCACGGCCAACACCGGCATGAACGTGGTGGCTTGTGGTGATTGCCACCTGGTCAATTTCGGCGGCTTCGCCACGCCCGAGCGTCAACTGGTGTTCGACATCAACGACTTCGATGAAGCGTCGGTGGCGCCCTGGGAGTGGGACCTGCGGCGTCTGGCCGCGAGCTTCGTCATCGCCGGCCGCGCCAACGGCTTCAAGGCAGCCGATTGCCGGCAAGCCGCCTGGCAGGCCGTGCGCAGCTACCGCGAGAACATGACGCGCTACGCCGAGATGCCGGTGCTCGATGCCTACTACGAGACCATCGACCTGTCCAAGCTGGTCGCAGCCGGTACCGATGACGAACTCAAGCGGCTGAACCAGAAGCGCATCCGCAAGGCGCTGGCGGAAAGCGCCCACATCAAGGAGTTCACCAAGCTGGCCTATCGGCAGGGTGAACAGCCGCGCATCCGCGACGAGCCACCACTGATCTTCCACAACGCCGACATGCAGCAGCAGGCGGCCATGCACGCTGATGCCGAGAAGATGGTGGCCGACTACGTGGCGTCGCTGGCACCCGAGCGACGCATCCTGATGCAGCGCTACCACTTCGCCGATGTGGCGATGAAGGTGGTCGGCGTGGGCAGCGTGGGCACCTATTGCGGCGTGGCCTTGTTCGTCTCAGGCAACGGCGACCCGCTGTTCCTGCAATTCAAGGAGGCACGCCCCTCGGTGCTGGAGCCTTACTGCGGCCGAGCGCCGTTCAAGCATCATGGCGAACGGGTGGTGTTCGGGCAGCGGCTGATGCAGGCTGCGGCCGACGCCTTCCTGGGCTGGACCACGGGCACGCGCCAGCCGCAACGGCACTACTACGTCCGCCAGCTGCGTGATGCCAAGATCAAGCCGATGGTCGAACTGATGAACCCCGCCAACCTGATCGACTATGCGCAGTCTTGCGGCTGGGCGTTGGCGCGGGCCCACAAGCGTTCGGGCGACGCGGTCGTGCTGTCGGCCTACATGGGCAGCAGCGCGGTCTTCGAGGACGCGATGGCCGCCTTCGCGGTTTGCTATGCCGATCAGAATGAACGCGACCATGCGGCCTTGGTGGCGGCGGTGCGTGCGGGCCGGCTCGAAGCGCGCGTCGGCATCTAGGTGGTGACACGCAGGTTGGCCCCACGCCTCACCGGGGAGCGGTCTCAGCGATTCCCTCGCTCGGGTCCGGTCCACACCACATCGTCGTCAACCGCATACAAGCGGCAGGGCTGGCCATGCCGCTGGCATAGGCCCAGGGCGCGGCCGGTGACGTAGTCTCCGCCGGCAGAGGTGGCAAAGCCCCAGGCGCCTCGGTCGCCGATGGCGAATGCCCGTGGCGGCTTGGCAGCCAAGAACCTTGCGTAGCCCGCCTCGCGGCTTTGCGCGCTGATGGGCACCGCGTTCACATCGGTGACCGCGGCCCACCTCGTGGCGGGTGGCCGCACCGCGATGGCGGGTTGCTGGAAGCCCAGGCGTCCCAGGAAGGCATCGACCAGGGGCAACCAGGCGTCCATGTTGCGGTCGAGCCCGAAGTGTCCATCTCCGTCGATGGCGGGCAGGCTGTGAAACTCGGCCTGCGCACCCCCTGCCGTCCAGGCCTGGTGCCACTGTTCCGGATGGCGGTCGCCCCAGTAGCGGTCTTGCTTCCAGTACAACCACAGCATGGGCGGCAGACCGGGCTTGGCCAGGCCGCCCCAATACCGGCCCAAGGCGCTGGCGCTGCAGGGTTCGCCGGGACGAAGCTCGGGCTCTCCTCCGCTGCCGCCGGCAAAGCTGATGCCGCCGAGCAAACCCGCCGGTTGCCTGGCCGCCGTCGCAACCGCCGTCATGCCGCCCACCGACTGGCCCGCCACCAACCACCGCGTGGTGTCCACATCGGGCAGTGTGGCGGCGTAGCGCACGGTGGCCAGCACCTGCTCGGACGCGGCGTCGGACATGGGGCCGAACCGCTTGTCGTTGCAGGGTCCGCTGGCTTCCGGATCGAAGTCGCCGTAGGTTTCGCCGTACCCCACGCGGGTGGGCAGGATCACTGCAAAGCCTTTGTGGACCAGGTACCGGGCCACGTGCTCGAAGCGCGCGCGCGTCTGCGTGGCGCGCTTGTCAGCGGGGGCGCGTCCGTGGTTGAACACCACCAACGGGTGGGGCCCGGCGCCCGCCGGCCGGAAGAGGGTGAGCGGGATGGCTCGGGCTTCTTGGCGCCCGTACATGTCCTTGACCGTTACCTCGATGCGCACCACCTCTTCGCGCAGGTCCCGGGCCCACACCTCGGGGGCTGGGGCCTGTGCCCACGCGATGGACGCAGCGCCCAGCAGCGCGCACAGGGCCCAGCGCCAGCGCGTGCCCGGCGGTGCCTTGAGCATCGGACTCGGCGTGCCCTTGGCGCCTACCGTAGGGCGCAGTAATTGCTGAGACAGGATGGCAACTCGTTTACCTATAAAGCTCCACTCTACGCGCAACAGGCGGATCAGGAAGGCTGCAGCAGTTACTGAGACTGGCGCGCAATCGCGCAGAAGTTCCTGCACAAGGCACTCTGGGCACCCATGCCCGGCATCCACCTTCAACGGCCCGGCCCGCAGGCCCGAACTCACCGCTACGTCCGCTGTATGCGGTCACCACCTGCTGGTCCCGACCGAATGCGGGCTTTCGCGTAAGCAGATTCGCCGCCATGAAGCTGACAGTCGCAGGCCATCAGGCCCAGCCCGCCTGCAGGTCGTTGATCGCCATGGTGAGCAGCCTAATCGTCCAGTCGGGGGGTTGACTGCCTTCTTGCGCATCCGTGTTCGTGAAGGCGCTGATGGCGAACTGGCCATCCAGTGCGATCACGCTGTAGGCAGTGAAGCCGTCGCCGGTGCCTCCATGGGAGAGACAGACGTTTTGAATGAAGGCGTCAGGCACCGGGCCCACGTCCCAGCCCAAGACATAGTCGCCGACGGGCGTGCGAAGACGCTGCACATACGCTGCCGGCAGGGGGGTGGGCTCACCGCTCAGGGCTTGCTGGTGCAACTGCTGCCACTTGGCGTAGCCGGTCACGGTGGCGAACACACCGCCTGCGGCCTCGCCCAGCACTTGATTCCAAGCCTCCAGCTCGGGTGGGTTCCATTCGAAGAACTGCACTGCACCCGGGCGGCCGACATGGCCGCGCTGTACGGCCAAGCCTGCCGTGGTCGGCAGGCCCGGGCTCAGGCCCGGTCCGCCAGGCACACCAACCAGGGGAACAATCAGTTCGTCGAACAAGGCGGTGAAGCTCTTGCCACTGCGGGCTTCCAGAATCATGCCGACCAGCATGTAGCCGACGTTGGAATACAGAAAGTCCTGGCCCGGCGTCACGCCCGGCTGGGCCTGTTGCAGCGCCCAGGCAGCCGCGAATCGGCGACGGCCCGCGAGTGTCTCGGGCACGGGCTCGGTCTGCGTGGCGAGGAACTCCAGGAAGAGGCCGATGTCGGCAGCGTTGTTCATGGCGATCAAGCCGCCGTGATGCTCGAGCAGTTGCACGACCGTCACGCTGCGAAACGCCGGAAGCATGCCGGCAGCCAAGTCCGGCAGGGCATCTGCCAGACGGAGTGTCCAGCTCAGTTGCCCACGGTCGATCAGCTTGGCGGCCATGCAGGCCGTCATCGCCTTGGAGACAGACCCGATGCGCAGCCAGTCGCCGATGGCCGTGGCAGCAGGTGCGCCCTTTTGCAGTAGGCCGGCGGCGGTCGCGGCGCTCGATTGCCGATCGGCGTAGTGAAGGCTGGCCGACACCAGACCGGCGGTCACCGCCTTGTTCGCCGTTTGCTCCAGAAGGCTCTTGCGCCGGGCCTTGTTGGCGGCGTCCTTGATCTCAGATGTGCTCCCGCCCCCGCCGCAAGCGGTGAGTGCCGCGCTGCTGAGTCCCAGAGCGATCAGTTGGCGGCGGTTGAGTCGGCCAGGGGCGTCGGAAGGGGTCGGTGTCATCGGTGTTCCTTGTGAGGCGCTGTGCCCGGACGCCGCGACTGCGGCGCCTCGGAAACAACTGACAGTCACTGTAGAAACGACCGATGCAAGTCCGGTGCACCCCGTGTGGAGACTCAGTGGAGGCGCGGCAGTGCAGGCTGGACAAGTCTCAGGTCGATGCCGGCAGTCGGACTTCCAGCAGCGCGCCCCCATCGGGCCGATTGGCCGCGTGGGCCTGCCCACCGTGGGCGTCGGCGATGGCGCGGACCACACTCAGACCCAGGCCGCTGCCGCCGGTCTGACGCGAGCGCGACGCCTCACTCCGCCAGAAGCGCTCGAACGCTCGCTCGGCGCCGCCCGGCGGAAAGCCGGCGCCGCGGTCAAGCACACGCAGCACGCCAGCGCTGCCTGCTGAAATGGTTTCGATCCTTACCACGCCACCATCGCTGGCATAGCGACGCGCGTTGTCCAAAAGGCAGATCAGCATCTGGCGCAAGCGCTGTGGATCTGCATGGACCCGCGCCGGGCGCAGGTCCAGTTCCAGCCGCATGCCCAGCGCGTGCAAGTCGGGCTCGATCACCGGCAGCAGGTTTTCCACCTCGGTGGCGAGTTCCACCGGACGGCGCTCCAGCGCCAGGCTCGCTGCGCCGGCCAGGCTGACCACGCGCAGGTCTTCCACCACCCGGCTGAGCGACTCAACCTGCTGGATGAGCGCCGTGATCTCGGCCGGCCCGCTGGCGAACACGCCATCGTGGATGCCTTGCAGCCGCCCACGCAGGATGGTCAGGGGTGTGCGCAGTTCGTGTGCGATCGCAGCGGTCGACTCCTTCAGTTCCCGCCGGGATGCCGCCAGGCTGTCGGCCATGCGGTTGAAGTCGTCGACCAGTTGCCGCAATTCCAGGCTGCTGCCGCGCTCCGGCTCGGCACGCGCATCCAGATCGCCCTGCGCCACGCGCCGCGCGGCATGCGCCACGCGTTCCATGGGGCGCGCCAGGCGCTTGCCCACGCCGATGGCCAGCCCGACCGCCACGCAGGCTGCCAACACGGTCAGCACGGCCAGACCCAGGTCGCTGTAGACCTGCCCCTGGGCGTTACCGGCTTCTGACGCCTCCATGAGCGCCCGCAGATCCCCCAGATCAGGCAGCCGCAGCGCTTCGAGGTCGCGTCCGGCGCGCTGAGCGGCGGGCGGCAGGTTGTCCAAGTAGCGGGAGGTCAGCCACGCGTCCAACATGCGGGCGCCGCCATAAATGAAGCTGAACGCGCCGACGAAGAAGATCAGCATGCCCAGCGTGAACTGGGTGCGCAAACGCCGAGCCTTCATCACGATTCCTTGAGGCGGCGGCTGAAGGGAGCCGCTCAGCTTGCCTTCAGTCGATAACCCACGCCGCGCACGCCTTCGAGCCAGCCAGGCCCGCCGGCGGCTTCAAGCTTCTTGCGCAACTTGGAGACATGGCTGTCCACCGTGCGTTCGATGGCCTCGCCATCGGATGGCAGGCAGGCATCCAACAGCTCGGCGCGGCCGAAGGCTTTGTGCGGGCTGCGCGCCATGAAACTCAGCAGGCGGAACTCGGTCAGCGTCAAGTTCAGCGTTTGCCCTGGGTCATCGCCCATCTGCAGACGGGCACTGTGCGCGTTCATGTCCACGCTGAGACCTGCCACGCGCAGCAGAGCCGCCGCAGTGCCCCCGCCCTGCGTTCGACGCAGCACGGCTTTGGCACGTGCCACGACCTCCACCGGATTGAAGGGCTTGACCACGTAATCGTCGGCCCCGATGCGCAGCGCGCTGAGCTTGTCCAGGTCCTCGCCCATCGCGCTGGCCATGATGATGGGCGTGGTGCCGCGTGCGCGCAGCGTGGCCAGCACCTCAAAGCCATCACGGCGGGGCAGCTTCACATCCAGCACCACCAAGTCAGGTGACAGCATCTGGTGGTGCTGCAACGCCAGATCACCATCGCCGGCCGTCACCGTGCGAAAGCCCTCACGGGCGAAGTAGGCCGCCAGGATGTCGGCAATCTGCGGCTCGTCTTCAACGATCAAGATGAGGGCGTTGTCCAATGTCGAAAGGCTGTTGGTGTCGGTTCGGTGACCCGCCAGTTTAGGCAGGAGTGTGGAGAACCTGTGCACGGACTGCGCGAGTTCCGTGGAAGGCTCACTGCCCCTATGGATCAAGGCACGAGTTGCCCTCGTCGGCAGCGGTCGCAACGGCCCCGGTCAGACCTTCTTCAGGCTGGACGGACTGAGGTGCCAGGAAGCCGACTTCCACGACCAACAGCAACTGGCCGCGAGTAATCAGTTGCAGACTGGGTGATACCGATGCATCTGCGCGGTTGCAATTGCCCCGGTTTGCCCGCCATATCCATGGATCGGCCACCCTCTCTTGGCGCTAGCGTAACTTGGTCGAAGTCTGCGTCCCGAGCAGAAAAAGGCACTCCGAAGGATTCAACTCCCATGGCCACACCAATCCTGACCCGTTTCGCCGGCCTGGGGCTGGCGCTGATCATCGTGTTGGGCTTCGTCGCCACCGAGTACGCCATCATCAGCTCCGCATGGCAAGCACGCAACAGCGCCATACGCGAACTGGAAGCAACCGCGCAGCTGACGACTGACGCCAAGGCACGGGAGCTGACGCAGCTGCTGAACGATCTGTACGTCACGACACGCACCATCACGCTTTTGCCAGCCGTGCGTGGCGCGCCTAAGGAGAACCGTGCATCCGAGGACGAGGACGCCGTCGCCGATGGTCGATTCTCCGTACATGACTCGCAGACGGTGCTGCAGTTGTACCTGCATCTGGCGGATCTGTCGGCGGTCTCAGAGGTGTACGTTGTCCAGGACGGTTTCTCGCCTGAGCGCGGTCAGGTGCCGTTCATGATGTTTGACTCGGTGATCGTCGAGCGCTTCAAGGCGCTCGTCGGCGACAGCCTGCCTGGGACGAACAGCCCAGACACGCCGAGTTCCGACACACCACACGAGGACGAGCAGGAGGAGTACGTCGAGCTGGTGCGTCAACTCGATTACTTCCGCCGCCGGCATCCAACCCTGCCAAAGACGGCACCGCAAGGTGTTGCTGCAGTGGTGTCACCGGCGTTGATCACTTGCGACAACTCGCAGTTCATGTCGAAGACATCGAGCCATGATCGCGATCGCCTCGGCGTCATGCTTTCGGTGCCGATCTATGCCCAAGCCACGGGTTCGTTCCAGGGCTTGGTGACCACGGTGTTGCGGCTGAACGTGCTGGAAGCCAAACTCTTGAACCTGCCCCTGGTGCCGGTGACGGCACAAGAGAAGGCAGCTGCGCGCCGTGCCGGAGACGATGCGGCGCCACTGTCGGGGTACGTCCTGGCCACCGTACGGGGCGATGCGCGTGTGTTCGACCGCCGCAACACAGCCCTGGCCGACGTGGTCGCAGGGCGCACGAAGGCGGCGCTGTCGTTGCGCGTGCCGCTGACCGGCCCGTTTGGTCAGGCCTGGTCACTGGAACAACACGTGCTGCAGAGCACCTACGATGAGATCGAGGCAAAGGCGCGGCAAAAGATCACGTTCGAATCGGGCATCGCGCTGACCGTCGCGCTGATGCTATGTGCCGCGGGGTGGCTGTTGGCACGCCAGCACCGCGCCAGCGAACACCTAAAGGAGCTGGCCGAGTTCGATGGTCTCACCGGTTTGCCAAATCGCCTGCGACTCGACCGATTGATCGAGCTCAATTTGCGTGCTGCCGCGCAGGGCACGGGGCATCTGAGCTTGATGATGGTCGACCTGAACAAGTTCAAGACGATCAACGACACGTTGGGCCACCATGTAGGCGACCAGTTGCTGATCGAAGTGGGGAGGCGTCTCCAGAAGCAGTTGTACGCCCCAGTGGGGTCGGAAGACGCCGGACCGGGCGCGGCTGCGCGTTTAGTCGGGCGGCTCGGCGGTGACGAGTTCCTTGTCGTTCTTCCCGACGTCCGCGACGAAGGCGCGGCCTGCGCAATTGCCGAGAGGATGCTGTCCGCGCTGCTGGTGCCGGTGGTAGTGGATGGTCACATACTCAAGGTTGGGGCCAGCATCGGGCTGGCCCTGTTCCCCCAACACGGCCGATCTGCCAAGCAGTTGCTGCGCAATGCTGACGAGGCCATGTACGCTGCCAAACGCCAGTCCGACAGTGCTCTGATGGTTTACCAACGCGACGCTGACCAGGTCGCGCAGCGCCGTCTGCGGCTGCAAGCCGATCTACGCGGCGCGTTGGGTGAGGGGCAGTTCGAGTTGCACTACCAGGCGATCGTTTCGCTGCGGCATAAACGACAGGACAGAGCCGAGGCTTTGATCCGCTGGCATCACCCGGAACTAGGGCTGGTCTCGCCCGACGAGTTTATCCCGCTTCTAGAACACACCGGACTCATCGTGCCGGTGGGTCTTTGGGTGTTGCGCGAAGCCGCGCAACAGTTGCGCACGTGGCGCGCGGCCGGCTCACCCATCGAAACCATGGCGATCAACGTGTCGGTGGTGCAGTTGGTACAGTCGGAGTTCAGCGCCGACGCCATCGAGATTGTTTCCCGAGTTGGGGTCGAACCTGCGCGGATCGTGGTCGAGGTCACGGAGTCGGTGCTGATGGACAACCCGCAGCGCGCCATCGCCCAACTCGAAGCACTGCGCGGAGCTGGGCTTCGCATCGCGATCGACGACTTCGGTGCAGGCCATGCGTCGCTGACGTATCTGCGGCGACTGCCTATCGACGTGCTGAAGATCGATCGGTCCCTGCTCGTCGACGCTGCCTCTCCGGCTGGGGAGCTGGTCCTGGCGGCCATGGTCCAACTGGCCGAGCGACTCGGTCTGGAATGCACGGTCGAGGGCGTTGAGACTACTGAGCAGCACCGGATGTTGTTCGCCATTGGCTGCCCGCGTGCGCAGGGCTACTTGTTCTCGCGGCCGCTTCCGGCCCAACAGGCCGATGCCGCGTTCAGGCGCATCCAAACACCAGCGGTCTGGACCAACACCCAATTGGTCAACGACAGCAGCTCCGGCGATGCCTGAGCCCACAGACCGCAGCGCTTGCGCCCGTTCGCAAGGAAACGCGAGCCGTCCCAAGTTTGTTCCTGATCCGCAAGATGACTCAGCCTACCGAGTAGCTGGCTCACGCAGTGAGCCACCCGACTGCGAGCATGTGGCCTCCAAACAGGAGGTCGGCCATGGCGCAGAACAGGGTTCAGTAGTCGGCCCTGCAAACTCGCTTTACCGCAAACCGACTGACACGCGAGCAGGCAACGCCGGCAGCGGCGGGCCAAGGCTGTCGCGTGCACTAAGCCTGATCAAGCTGAGAAGTTCATGCAAGGCGTTCAGAGCGTTCATTGAGCTATTCAGCCGGTGCAGGCCGAACCGAACATCGTGCAGCCGCTGGCCTGCGCCATCGCTGAGTGGCGGCAGGCGTAGGCCAGTCGCAAGAACTAAGGTCTTCCAGACGCAGAACTGTGTCGCGCGGAGTACGTACTTCGCCGCCCTACGGCCACGCGTTGGGCGCAGTAATTGCTGAGACAGGATGGCAACTCGTTTACCTATAAAGCTTCACTCTACGCGCAACAGGCGGATCAGGAAGGCTGCAGCAGTTACTGAGACTGGCGCGCAATCGCGCAGAAGTTCCTGCACAAGGCACTCTGGGCACCCATGCCCGGCATCCACCTTCGACGGCCCGGCCCGCAGGCCCGAACTCACCGCTACGCCTGCTGTATGCGGTCACCACCTGCTGGTCCCGACCCCTATGCATAGGACTCAACTATGCGTAGGTCCGCGGCACTGAGTAAAGCCGCCAGCAAGGCAGGCAACTGTTCCCAGCCACCGCGGTCCTTTGCATAGTCACAGGCTGCGCAGGAACTTCAT
>JBIJAP010000474.1:0-2901 GCA_044345715.1 Rubrivivax sp. | reverse complement strand
GCACGCTGTTCGCCAACGTGTACGCGCCGGGCTTTTCGGTGGCCATCAGCGGCCCGTTCGCGGCATGAGGCGCGCCACCATCTGGGCGCTGGCGCTGCTGGGCGCGGCGCTGCTGCCCGCCCCGGCCCTGGCGCAGCTGCCGCCCCCGGTGCTGCCCACGCTCGACGGCCTGCCCCGCCCGGCCGCGCCGCCGCTGGAGAAGGGCCCCGTCGTGCCGGCGCGCGTGGAGCGCTGGCGCGAAGAGGCCAAGGCCCTGGAGCACGGCGACGGCATGCCGCGCGACCCCGTGCGCGCCGCCGAGCTGTACTGCCGCGCCGCGCGGCATGGTGACGCCGAGGCGCAATACAACCTGGCCTGGATGCTGACCAACGCCCGCGGCATCGAGCGCAACGAGTCGGTGGCCGCGCACCTGTTTGCCGCCGCGGCCGAACAGGGCTTCGTGCAGGCCCGCAACATGAGTGCGCGCCTGGGCACGCCGCTGGGCGCGCCGCCGGCCTGCCTGCGCCCGCCCGACGAAGACCGGCTGCTGCTCGCCGCCGCAACGGCGGCCACCCCCCCCGCGGCCGCGCGCCCGGGCCCGGGCCCGGCGCGCCCGCTGGTGCTGCCGGTGCCGCCGCCGGCCCGCGCGCCCGAGGCGCTGGTGAAGTTCATCGAGCTGGCGGCACCCGAGTACGGCCTGCAGCCGCATTTGGTGTGGACGGTGATCGCCACCGAGAGCAACTTCGACGCCCAGGCCGTGAGCCCCAAGGACGCCCAGGGCCTGATGCAGTTGATCCCGGCCACCGCGCAGCGCTTCGGCGTGCGCAACGCCTTCGACCCGGTGCAGAACATCCACGGCGGCATGGCCTACCTGCGCTGGCTGATGGCCCGCTTCGAGGGTGACCTGCGCCTGGTGGCCGCCGCCTACAACGCCGGCGAAGGCGCGGTGGAGCGTTACCTCGGCGTGCCGCCGTTTGCCGAGACACGCCTGTATGTGCTGAAGATCCGCGCCGGCGTGGCCGGCCAGACGCACCACCCCTTCGACCCCAGCGCCGCCGAGCCGTCACCCGTGATCGACGCGCTGCGCCAGCCCGGTGCGCCCCGCTGGACGCTGCCGCCGAGGAAGCCGCGCTGAGCGGTACCCGGCAGCCGCGATGCGCGGCCCGGTCTCAGGGCAACCGTTCCAGCGAGCGCTGGTAGGCCAGGTCGTGCATCAGGTCGTCCCAGGCCAGGGGCGGCGAGCCGGGCAGCAGCGCCAGGCGGCGCTGTTCGGCGTCGGGGTTCGGGAACCAGCGGCCGGCCGCGGCCGCAGCGGCCAGGTCGTCGAGCAGCGCATCGACGGCCTCGCCGCCGTCGACGCTCTGGTTGCACAGCAGAACCAGGTCGCAGCCGGCGTTCAGCGCCTCGGCGGCGGCCTCGGCGTAGCTGAGCGTGCCGCCGACGAGGTGGCGCGCGCCTTCCATGCTGAGGTCGTCGGAGAAGATGGCGCCGGTGAAGCCCATCTGGCCGCGCAACACGTCTTGCAGCCAGCGCGGCGAAAAACCGGCCGGCCGCGCATCAACCTTCGGGTACACCACGTGCGCCGGCATCACCGCCGTGAGCGTGGCGCTGAGCCAGGCGTAAGGCGCGGCGTCGTCGGCGAGGATGGCCTTCAGACTGCGCCGATCGACCGGCACGGCCACGTGGCTGTCGGCCTTGACGAAGCCGTGGCCGGGGAAGTGCTTGCCGCAGTGCGCCATGCCGGCACGCAGCATGCCGTGCGCCACGCTCTTGGCCAGCATCGTGGTCACGCGGGCGTCGCGGTGGAAGGCGCGGTCGCCGATGACGCTGCTGGCGCCGTAGTCGAGGTCGAGCACCGGCGCGAAGCTCAGGTCCACGCCGCAGGCGCGCAGCTCGGCGGCCAGCACGTGGCCGGCGGCGCTGGCGGCATCCGTTGCCGCCATCGCGTCCTTCATCCACAGCTCGCCCAGGGTGCGCATGGCCGGCAGGTGCGTGAAGCCGTCGGTGCGGAAACGCTGCACGCGGCCGCCTTCGTGGTCGACGCAGATCAGCACGTCGGGGCGGGCCTGCTTGATCTCGGCGCACAGCGCGGTGAGCTGCGCGCGGTTTTCCCAGTTGCGCGCAAACAGGATCAGGCCGCCAGTGAGCGGGTGCTTCAGGCGCCGCCGGTCGGCCTTGCTCAGCGTGGTGCCGGCGATGTCGAGCACGACGGGGGCTTGTTCCAGATTCATGGTGCGGGAGCTGCGGTTTCGACGACGACGAAGCTCGCCGCATAGTCGGTTTCGTCGGTCACGCTCACGTGGGCCACCCAGCCGCGGGCGGCGAACCATTGCGCGAGCTCGCCGTCGAGGCGGATGTAGGGCTGGCCACTGGCGTGGTTGAGGATTTCGCAGTCGCGCCAGCGCATCGGGCTCGTGATGCCCAGCCCGATGGCCTTGGAGAAGGCCTCCTTGGCTGAAAAGCGTGTGGCCAGGAAACGCACGCCGCGCGACTCGACACGCGCGCCGCGCGCCGCGTACACCTGCTGCTCGCGCGGGCCCAGCACGCGCTCGGGGAAGCGGGGGCCGCGGCGCGCCAGCGTGGCCTCGATGCGGCGGACGTCACAGATGTCGGTGCCGACGCCGACGATCACCGAGACTTCTCCGTCGCCGTCCCCGACTGTGCCGACGCGATGGCGCGGCGGTAGGCGCGCACCGTCTCGGGCAGACCCGTCTCCAGCGCATCGGCCACCAGCGCGTGGCCGATCGAGACCTCGGCCACGCCGGGCACCGCGCGCAGGAAGTCCACCAGGTTGGGCTGGTTCAGGTCGTGCCCGGCGTTCACGCCCAGGCCGGCGGCGTGCGCCGCGCGCGCGGCGGCGGCAAAGCGCGCCAGTTGCTCGGCTTGCTGCGGCGTGCCGTGCGCTGCGGCGTAGGGCTCGGT
>JBIJAP010000473.1:0-2905 GCA_044345715.1 Rubrivivax sp. | reverse complement strand
CATAAACGTCTGCACGGCGTGCGGCGATGTCAGGGACTTCCCTTCTGCCGCCCACGCTCCTAGCGCCCACGGCCACGCTGCCGATCGCGATGGCCGGCATCGTGGATTCGCGCCAGGCATTCGCAGCCCTGTTCGACGAGAGCTTGCGCGAACGGCCAACGAGTGATCGCGTGTCCGAAGACCCGTGGTTGCAAGGTGTCTGGCCGCGCACGGGCGACCACTCGAGTCAAACCGCCGCGCTCAAGCGTGCCTTTCGCGAGCGCGGCGCATCGACGTCGATCCTGATGATTCCGGGGATGTTCGGCGACTGCGTCGACACCCAGTCCGTGCCTTTCGGCGACGGTCTGACGCGCACACGCGAACGCAGCGCGGTGGATGCATACGCTCAGTATGCCGACCTGGGACTCTTGGGCATCCGGCTGCTTCAACTGCCCGGTCGCGTTTCGGCGGCCACCAACGGCGCCCTGATTGCGCAGGCCCTGCGCAGCGAAGCGGCGCGTGCAGGTGTGCAGCGCATCGTGCTGATCGGCTATTCGAAAGGCACGGCCGATGCGATGGAGGCGCTGGCGCAGTTGCAGGCCACAGGCGGCATTCCCCCCGCCGTGAAGGCGCTGGTCTCGGTCGCCGGCCTCGTCATGGGCACGCCGATCGCCGACCGCTTCGAACGCTGGTACGAGGCCGTGTCGCCCCTGGTGCAGCCCCTCGACTGCTCGCCGTCTGACGGCCGTGACCTGGCCAGCGTGACGCGCCGGGAGCGTGGAACCTGGCTGGCCGCGAACCCCTTGCCCGAGGGCTTGCGCTACTACTCCATCACTGCCTACACGGGCCGCGAAGAGGTTGCGCCGTTGCTGCGTCCGGTGTTCGACCAGTTGAGCGCCTTCGATCCACGCAATGATGGTCAACTGTTGGCCAGCGATGCGATCCTGCCGCGCGGCGCACTTCTGGCCGAAGCACGTGCTGACCACTGGGACGTGGCGCTGCCTCGCGACCGGCACCCCAATGTCTTCGTGCGCTCGCTCAGTACGGGCCGAGCGTATCCGCGAGAGGCTTTGTTCAGGGCCATCGTCCAGTGGGTGGTCGGCGACACTCCATGACATCGCCTTTGCAACCACCGATGCCCTGCGGGTAGCGCGCGCTCAACCCAGGCCGCGCAGGCGGTCTCGGCGCACCCGCAAAGCAATAAGCGACCATGAGTTGCAGCACCATGAGCTTGCGCAGGCTTCTGGGCCTGCGGCGCGGACAAGGCATGTTCACCCAGCGTGAAGTACCCTATCGGCGCATAGCCGTTGCGCTCGAGCACGGCCAATTTGGATGAGGTTGTCCCTACTTCCGCGTACTGCGCGTGCCAATGGTCCTTGAGCTCGGCAGGCCGGCTGGCGATCAGTCAAGTCAGCTCCGAGACGGCAAGGATGCCACTTGGCTTCAGGAGCCGGCGCCACTGCCTGACAGCTGACGAAGCCTCGGGGATGCCTGGTGGTCGGTTCAGTGCTGGGGTATGCATGCCACAGACGCTGGCCTCCTGAATCAGATTGGCTGTTTCAGTCGCCGTTCACGGACATCAGTTCGCAGGGGCCGCTGGGGATCTTCCCGCCAGCGAGGGTGTCGACGTTGGTCAATGTCCTGCAGGACATCCGGGCTCGAGCAGTGGGCTGACCTGAGCGCCCGCTTCGGCGGTGGCTAGAGTTCAGGAATCAGTGAAGAAAGTTCAAGAATCAATGAAATTCGACACCAAGACCGTGCGCTAGTAGGCACATCGCCCAGGCGGCGCCCGCCCCTGGGTGGCATCTTGCATTGCCTCATGCAGATCTTGCATGAGACCCCAGCCCCAGGTGGTTACGGGCTGATTACAGAGGTCCGACAATCGCGTCCCCCCATGCTGCAGCCGTCAGGCCCTGCGCGGCGGCATCGGGCGAGCACCGCACGCGACGCTCGCCCGATTCCGCCTCCTCGCTTCTTCACTTCACCATGATTGGATCCCCCATGAACCGTCCCGTGATGGAAGGGCTGCGCCTGAACGTGCCCGCCCACGTCAAGCACGCCCGCCTGGTCGATTGGGTGGCGCAGATCGCCGCGCTGACCGAGTGCGACAGCGTGCACTGGTGCGACGGCAGCGCCGAGGAGTATCAGCGCCTGACCGAGCAGCTGGTGGCCGCCGGTACCCTGATGAAACTCGATCCGGTGAAGCGCCCGCGCAGCTTTCTCGCGCGCAGCGATGCGTCTGATGTGGCCCGCGTCGAAGACCGCACCTACATCTGCAGCCAGCACAAGGACGACGCCGGCCCGACCAACAACTGGATGGCGCCGGCCGAGATGCGGGCCCTTCTGCAGACCGGCCTTGCCGACGGCACCCCGGCGCTGTTCAGGGGCAGCATGCGCGGCCGCACGATGTACGTCGTGCCCTTCAGCATGGGCCCGCTGGGCAGCCACATCGCGCACATCGGTGTCGAGCTGACCGACAGCCCCTACGTGGCCGTGAGCATGCGCACGATGACGCGCATGGGCCGTGGCGCGCTCGACGTGCTGGGCGAAAACGGCGAGTTCGTGCCCTGCGTGCACACCGTGGGCGCGCCGCTGGTGGATTCGGAAGGAAAGGGGCAGAAAGACGTCTCCTGGCCCTGCAATCCCACCAAGTACATCGTCCACTACCCCGAGACGCGCGAGATCTGGAGCTATGGCTCGGGCTACGGCGGCAACGCGCTGCTGGGCAAGAAGTGCTTCGCGCTGCGCATCGCCTCCACCATGGGCCGTGCCCAGGGCTGGCTGGCCGAGCACATGCTGATCCTGGGCGTCACCACGCCCAAGGGCCAGAAGTACCATGTGGCCGCGGCCTTCCCCAGCGCCTGCGGCAAGACCAACTTCAGCATGCTCGTGCCGCCGGCCGGCTACGAGGGCTGGAAGGTCACGA
>JBIJAP010000074.1:0-11519 GCA_044345715.1 Rubrivivax sp. | reverse complement strand
AGCGAAAGCTTGACGCCGAACACAGTTGCTGTGCTGCTCGAGTTCATGGCCACGCCGCAAAACTCGCTACGCGGGCTGCGCCCGCTGCGCTCGAACAGTTGCGGCGAGTCAGTCCACGAAGCGCGCTGCGCGCGCCGCCCTCAAGTCTGCGCTGCTCGGCGCTTCAAGATCACGCCGCAGCCCCCACCCGCACAGCCCTTTGCAACAACCGGGGTTGGCTCTCGGACCGAAGACCACCACGTTTCCTTGAGCGGCAGGCGGTGCACGGTGCGGACGCTATGTGGGGCGCTGAGCAGCGCAGCCTTGAGGGGGGCGCGCGCAGCGCGCTTCGTAAGCTGACTCACCGCAAGTGTTTGAGCGGAGTTCGCGCCAGCGAACGCAGCGAGTTTTGCGGTGCCCCCTTGTATCTTCTGGATTCGCTGACCGATGTTGGTCAAGGGCTGTGGAGTTTGTGGGCGAAGGCGGGCGCGGTGGGCAACGCGCAGCGTTGTCCACGGCAAGCCCGCCGGTGCGGCGTCAGCCGCATCGTCCACAAATCCACAGCCCCGCTCGCCGTCGGCAGCACCCGTTTCGGACCCGCTCACCCAGCCCGATCCCCCTCGGGGCATTGAAGCCCGTCCTTGAGCTTTGGGCGGATGAGCAGGGCCGTTCTTTCGCAACCCGAACGGTTGTTGGAACCAACGAGTTCGCATAGACAAGGAAGGGATCGGAAGAACATGTCCGACGCAGTGTTCATCGGCATCGACGTCTCGCGTGACACCCTGGAGGTCGGCTCCACCGCGCAGACGAATACCTCGCAGAGAAGCAACGACACGGCCGGCATTGAGGCTCTCGCCACCGAGCTGGTGGCCCTGGCCCCGGCGCTGGTTGTCCTGGAGGCCACCGGCGGCTACGAGTTCGAAGCCGCCTGCGCGCTGCAGGCCGCCGGCCTGGCGGTTGCCGTGGTCAACCCGCGCCAGGCGCGCGACTTCGCCCGCGCCATGGGCGCGCTGGCCAAGACCGACAGCCTGGACGCGCGCATGCTGGCGGAGTTCGCCCGCGTGCTGCACCAGCATCCCGAGCGCGAGCGCTTCATCAAGCCGCTGGCCGACGCAGAGCTGCAACGGCTGCAGGCCCTGGTGCTGCGCCGCCGGCAGCTGGTGGGCATGCTCACCAGCGAGCGCCAGCGGCTGCGCATGTCGCACGCCAGCGCCCGGCCCAGCATCGAGCGGGTCATCGAGTTCCTCAAGGCCCAGGTCGAGGACATCGAGCGCGACTGCGCGGCCCACGTCGGCGCCCACCACGCCGCGCTCGCCCAGGCGCTGGGCAGCGTCAAGGGCATCGGGCCGGCCACCATCTCCACGCTGCTGGCCGAGTTGCCCGAGCTGGGCCGGCTGTGCCGGCGCAAGATCGCCGCGCTGGTGGGCGTGGCGCCGCTGAACCGCGACTCCGGCCAGATGCGCGGCCAGCGCGCGATCTGGGGCGGCCGCGCCGACGTGCGCCGAACGCTGTACATGGCCACGCTCGTGGCCGTTCGCCACAGCGCCGTCTTCAAGACCTACTACCAGCGCCTGGTCGCCGCCGGCAAGCCCAAGAAGGTCGCTCTCGTCGCAGCCATGCGCAAGCTCCTGACGGTCCTCAACGCCATCGCCAAGACCGGCCAGCACTGGGACGAATCACTCCACTCGGCTTGACATGGAAGACGGTTGCTCAAGGCGAGCAGCGGAAGGCAGTCGGCCCAACGGGCCGACCGCCACACCTAGCGGCCGCACCGTGCACCGCCTGACGCGACGCGCGATGCTGAGAAGAGGGCTTCGACAGGCTCAGCCCGAACGGATGGCAGGGCTTCGACAGGCCTGTGCTGAGCCTGTCGACGGGCTCAGCCCGAACGGCGGGGGGGGGGAGAACGGACTTGCACGGATCGGCGTGCGGCGAACACCTGCGGCGGGGCGTGCTGAACTCGACTCCGTCCCGAGGCCTGCGGTCAGGGCCGCTCCGTGCAAACAGCGACTCCTAGAATCCGGCCAAGCTCAATTCGAGCCCTCGAGGACCCCATGCGCCGCGCCGACACTGACTACCTGATCATCGGCGCCGGCGCCACGGGCCTGGCTTTCGCCGACACCTTGATCGCCGAGACCGACGCGCATGTCACGCTGGTCGACCGCCATGGCAAGCCCGGTGGGCACTGGAACGATGCCTATTCGTTCGTCACCTTGCACCAGCCGTCTGCCTTCTACGGCGTGGCGTCAATGGAACTCGGCAGCGGACTCAAGGACCCCGTCGGCCTGAACTGCGGCATGGCCGAGCTGGCGAACGGCCCTGAGGTCAGCGGCTACTTCGACCGCGTGATGAATCACCGCCTGCTGGCCAGCGGCCGCGTGAGCTACCACCCGCTCAGCAACTACCTCGGCGATGCGGAGGGTGGCGCCGAGTTCGAGTCGCTGCTGTCGGGCGAGCGCACGCGGGTCACGGTGCGCCGAAAGATCGTCGATGCCACGTACTTCAGCCCCGATGTGCCGTCCACGCACAAGCCGGCCTTTGCCGTGGGCGAAGGGGTGCGTGTCGTGCCTCCGAATGCACTGCCGGGGTTGTGGCACCTGGCGCAAGGCGGTGCGGTGGCCCAGCGTTTCGTCGTGCTGGGTGCCGGCAAGACGGCGATGGATGCCTGCGTCTGGCTGCTGCAAGCCGGCGCACCCGCCGACGCGATCACCTGGGTCATGCCGCGCGACTCGTGGGTGGTCAACCGCCTGAGCACACAGAACGGGCCTGATTTCTTCAACGAAGCCATCGGCGGGCAGGCCGACCAGATGCAGGCCTTCGCCGAGGCCCGCTCGATCGACGACCTCTACCTGCGGCTCGAAGCCTGTGGCGCGATGCTGCGCATTCACCGCGAGCGCATGCCGACGATGTTCCACCTGGCCACGCTCTCAGAAGCCGAGGTGGTGGTGTTGCGATCCATTCGCCAGGTGGTGCGGCTGGGCCGCGTCACTGCGATCGATGCCGACGGCATGCAGCTTGAACAAGGCCTCGTGGCCGTCGAACCCGGCGTGCTGTTCATCGACTGCACCGCGTCGGCCGTCCGTCCCAAGCCGATGTCCCCGGTGTTCCAGCCGGGCAGGATCGTCGTGCAGCTGCTGCGTGCACCGCTCATCTCGTTCAGCGCCGCGCTCACGGCCCATGTCGAGGCGCACTACGACGACGACGCGCACAAGAACCTGCTGTGCACCCCGGTGCCTTTCCCGCGCAACCCGGCGGAGTACGCGCGCACGGTGGCGGTGAACATGAGCAACCAGCTTCGCTGGGGCCAGGACGCCGCGCTGCGGCAATGGATCCGCCAGTGCCGGCTCGATGCCTTCGGCCGGCTCACCAGCGGTGTCGACAAGGCCGATACCGAGAAGCAGGCCATCCTCGCGCGCCTGAAGACCCAGGCCCAGGCCGCGGCAGCCAACTTGCCGCGGCTGATAGCGGCCGCCGGTGAGGGCTGACAGCCTGCAAGACACTCCGCCACACCCGCTCGGCGATGCCGAGGGTGGCGGCGCGTTCAGAGCCCGAGCTGGACCTGTTGCGCCGCACTCTCGAGGAACTCCGGCTCGGCCGCGTGCCCGCGATCGGCATCGAAGCGCGCCTCGAATTGCCCCATCGGCACGGTCGCGCCGAAGTAGTCGCCCTGCCACTGGTGGCAGCCCAGTTCGGCCAGCAGGTCGCGCTGCTGCCGCGTTTCCACGCCCACGGCACTGGCACGCAAGCCCATGCCTTCGGCAAGGCCGATGATGGTGCGCACCAGCGCGGCGTCGTGCGGGTCGCTCAGCAGCGTGCGCATCAGCGTCTGGCTGATTTTGAGTTGGTCCAGCGGCAAGCGCTTCAAGAGGCTCAGCGAAGAAAAGCTGATGCCGAAGTCGTCGAGCACGAAGCACACGCCCAGGTCTTTCAGTGGGCCCATGCGTGCCAGCGCGCGCGCGGGGTTGTCCTGCAGCATGCTCTCGCGCAGTTCCAGCCGCAGGCAGCGCGGATCGGCGCCGTGGCGCTGCAGGGCCTGCACGACGCTGTCGACAAAGCCCTCGTGACGGAACTGCCGCGCGCTCACGTTCACGCTCAGGTGCAGCTGCTTGCACGGGCCCTGCGCCTGCCAGCGGCCCAGCTGGGCGCAGGCCTTGTCGACGACCCACTGATCGATGGACAGGATGAGCCCGCACTCTTCGGCCAGGGTCAGGAACTGATCAGGGCGCAGCAGGCCGCGCTGCGGGTGATGCCAGCGCAGCAGCGCCTCGGCACCCACGGTACCGCGGTGCCCGTCCACCAGGCCCTGGTAGTGCAGGCTGAGCTGCTGCGCCCCCAGCGCCCGCTTGAGGTCGGTTTCCAGCACCACGCGCGCGTTCAGGCTGGCCTGCATGACGGGGTCGAAGAAGCGCACGGTGCCGCGACCGGCGGCCTTGGCCTGGTACATGGCGACGTCGGCGCGCTTGATGAGCTGCTCCAGCGTGTGTTCACGGCCGCGGAACAGGCTCACGCCGATGCTGGGCGTCACGCTGTGCTGATGTTCGCCCAGGCGCATGGGCTGGCTCACGGCGTCGAGGATCTTTTCACCCACAACAGCGGCCTGGGTCGAGGCCGTCTTCTCGTGCCTGTCCAGGCTCAAGGTCATCACCACGAACTCGTCGCCACCGATGCGCGCCACGGTGTCTTCGCCGCGCACGCAGGCCAGCAGGCGGCGCGCCACCTCCTGCAGCAGCAGGTCACCCATGTCGTGGCCCAGGGTGTCGTTAAGCGACTTGAAATGGTCGAGGTCGATGAAGAAGACCGCCCCATGCTGGCGGTGGCGAGCGCTGGTGGAGAAGGCCTGCTGGAGGCGGTCGAAGAGCATGCGGCGGTTGGGAAGGCCGGTAAGCGGGTCGTAGAAGGCCAGGTTGCGAATCTGCTGCTCGGCCAGCTTGCGCGCAGTGATGTCCACCGCAATGTGCCCTACCGCCAGCGCCTGGCCCTGGGCGCCGGTCATCGGGAATCGCACGCGCAGGTAGGTGCGCTCGCTGCCATCGGGCTGCAGCCGGATCTCTTCGTCCTCCACCGGGCCCTGCAGCAGCGGGCAGGGCAGCACGGGTCCGATGGCAGGGGCACCCAGGCTGTCGTGGTGACGGTTGGCCAGCACGAGTCGGCCTTGCAGGTCGTGCGCCGAGATGGCCGCGGGCGCGTGGTCGAGGATGGCCTGCAGCAGCGCTTCGCTCTCACCCAGCTGGCGCACCAGCCGGCGCTGCCGCAGCCCGCTTTCGATGCGGTAATGCAGCAGTTGCAGGTAGATGCCTTCGGCGTCCTTGATGAGGTAGTCGTGTACGCCCAGGCGCAATGCATCGGCGGCGGCGGCGGCGTCCCAGGCGCCGCTGACGAAGATCACCAGCTGCTCGCGGAACGCCGCCATCAGCTCGGCCGCGTGGCCATCGGGCAGTTGGCAATCGGCCAAGATGACGTCGAAGCGCTGCGTCGCCAGGGCCTGGCGCGCCTGGGCCACTGAACGCGCCACTTGCACCTTGTAGGGCAGGCCCTGCTGTGCCACGGCGCGCAGCGTGGCGAGTTCGTCGACGAGGTCGTCTTCGATCAACAGCACATCGAAGTGCTTCGGGGCGGCCTCCTCAAAGAGCGGGGTGAGCATGGCAGCGGCTGTGTCGTCGAGGCTGGGGAAAGGCGCGTGTGAAGTGAGGATGGACGCGCAGCACTCAGGGCGGGTTCACGCTGGTCAGCCAGTAGTCGCGGATCAGACCCATGACCTTGACGAACTGCGGGTAGTCCACCGGCTTGACCATGTAGCCCGCCACGCTGCTGGCAAAGGCCGCCAGGCGGTCGCCTTCTTCCACCGAGGTGGTGAGCACCACCACAGGGATCAGGCGCAGCAGCGGGTCGGCCTTCAGGGCGGCCAAGAACTCGATGCCGTTCATGCGTGGCATGTTCAGGTCCAGCAAGATGAGCCCTGGCCGCTGGTTGTCGGGGTTGCTCAGGCGGGCCAGCGCGCGCTCGCCGTCGCGGGCGCGGTCCAGCGGGTTGGGAGCCCCCAGCTCCTTCAGCGTGCGGCGCACCGTCATTACGTCGACGTCGTCGTCTTCCACCAGCAGGATGTGTTGCTCCGGTGTCATGCGCCTGGCTCCGCGGCAGCAGGCAAGGTGAAGTGGAAGGTCGTGCCGCTGCCAACCACCGATTCCAACCAGAGCCGGCCGCCTTCGAGCTCAACGATCTTCTTCACCAGCGCCAGGCCCACGCCGGTGCGTTCGCGTTCATCGCGGCCATTCAGCGTCTGGAACAGTTGGAAGATGCGCTCGAAGTGGCGCTCGTCGATGCCCGGGCCGTTGTCGGCCACGCTGAACAGCCACTCGGCGCCCTCGCGCCGGCAGGCCACCGTGATGAGGCCCTGCGGCTTGTCCATGAAGTCGATGGCGTTGGACAGCAGGTTCTGGAACACCTGCTGGATCTTCACCGCAGGCAGCCACATGCGCGGCAAGGCACCCAGCACTTGCACCGACACGTGCGCTGGCGGGTTCAGCAGGTCGATGGTGTTGCGCACCAGCGCATCCAGGGCCACTGCTTGGGTTTCCACTGGCGTGCGCCCGATGCGGGAATAGGCCAGGATGCCGTCGATCAGCGCCGACAGCCGCTTGGCCCGCGCTACGATGAGCTTCAACTGCGCGGCGCCCTCTTCACCCAGCTTGGCTGCGTGGTCGTCCACCAGCCAGGTGGCCAGTGCGCTGATGCCGCGCAGCGGGGCCTTGAGGTCGTGCGAGACGACATGGGCGAACTCGCGCAGCTCACGGTTGGCCGCAAGCAACTCGCTGACCATGGCCTCATTGCGCTCTTCCAGTTCTTTGCGGCGCGTGATCTCGGCCCTGATGGCGGTGTACTGGTGGGGTTTGCCGTCAGCGCCCGGAGAAGGCACGATGGTCGTGTCCACCCAGTAAGGGCTGCCGTCCTTGGCCACGTTTTTGATCTCGCCCTTCCAGATGCGGCCATCGCGGATGGTGGCCCACAGATCGGCAATGAGGGCCTTGCTGTGATGGCCTGAGTTGATGATGCGGTGGTCTTTGCCGATGAGCTCTTCACGCGACCACTTCGAGATGGCGCAGAACTTGTCATTGACGTAGGTGATGCGGCCCCTGCTGTCGGTCATGGCCACCATGGCGTGGGCGTCCAGGGCCGCCTTGATGTCAAGCAGCTCCTGCATCAGGCTGGCACGCTGCTTCTCAAGCCGCCAGCGCGACGTGATGTCCTCGTGCGACACCACCGCACCGCCTGCACCGCCGGTCAGGGGCGACACGCGCATCAGGAACCAGAACTCCTGGCCGTTGTTGTCAGGGCAGGGGTACTCCAGCTCGAAGTGCGGCAACTCGCCGGCCAGGACGGCCTGCACGCCTTGACGGGCCTGCAGGGCCTCCGGAGGAGCATCCACGCCGTCGCAGGCGCTCAGGTAGTTCAGTCCGATCGAGCTCTCGCTGCTGCCGGCCAGGCCATTGCGCAGCCCGAACTGGCGCCAGGCGCGGTTGACCGCCTGCAAGTTGCCGAATCGGTCCAGCAAGGCGATGTGCTGGTGCATCGAGTCGAGCACGGATAGCGACTGCGACCCAAGCTCAGCGGCGACCATGACCCTGCCCGCTGGTACCCAACGTGACCTTCGGAACCGACCGGCAATGGCGCATCGCCCACCTCGCAAGGACTTGTGAGCCCGATCTTGACGGGGTGACCTCGCTTGTGACGCACGGAACAGCGGGCGCTTTGCCCGCCAGATGCAGGCCCCCGGGCAGCGCCCGGGACTCAGTTGAAGCCGTCGGACCTCGCGTCGCAGGCCGGGTCCACCAGCACCGCGCCGCCGCTGTAAACGCCGGCCGGCGTGATCGACGCGGCCAGCCACAGGCACTCGTTCGTCTCGTAGCGCCAGTACCAGGTCTGGCCGCCGCCGTGCACGCCGTGCACCTCGCCCGGGCGGCCGAGTTCGCGCTGCAGCGCGGCGCGGTCCAGCGTGCCGACGGGCAGGGCGAACAAGGTCTCGGGCGAGAGCACCTGGCGCGCCTGCTGCACGCGGCCTGCGGCGTCCAGGTCGATCATCCACGTCGTGCGGCCGTAGGGGCCGGTGGCGTACTCCAGCCGCGTGCCGCCCGCAGCCAGCGCATGCGTGCCGGTGGGCGTACCCCAGGTGCGGCGCACCTCGTCGGCGGCCGTGCCCGGGGCCGGCGGCAGTTGCGCGCAGCCCGCCGTCAGAAAGGCCGTCAGCAAGGCCGGCACCAAGGCCGGCAGGGCCTTCCAGGGCTTGCAGAAGCGCCTCGCCAATCGACGTGGGGACAGGGCCATGCCTAGCATTCTGCGCCGGTCGCGCGTGTCACACTGCCGACCCCCACGTTCGACCGCGATGCGATCCATGTTCAAGGCTCTGGTCATCGAAAAAGACGACGCCGGCTACCGCGCCACGGTGAAGCCCGTCGACGAATCTGCACTTCCCACCGTCGAAGGCGGTGTCAGCGTCGACATCGCCTGGAGCACCATCAACTACAAGGACGGCCTGGCCATCACCGGCAAGAGCCCGGTGGTGCGCAAGTTCCCGTTGCACGCCGGCATCGACTTCGCCGGCACCGTGAGCGCCAGCGATGACCCGCGCTTCAAGCCCGGCGACGCCGTGCTGCTCAACGGCTTCGGCGTCGGCGAAACCCACTCCGGCGGCCTGGCGCAGAAGGCGCGCGTCAAGGCCGACTGGCTGCTGCCGCTGCCTGCGGGGCTGACGCCGCGCCAGGCCATGGCCATCGGCACCGCGGGCTACACCGCGATGCTGTGCGTACTGGCGCTCGAGCGCCACGGCCTGCAGCCCGGGCAAGGTGATGTGCTCGTCACCGGCGCCAGCGGCGGTGTGGGCTCGGTGGCGATTGCGCTGCTGTCGCGCCTGGGCTTCCGCGTCGTCGCCAGCACCGGCCGCATGGCCGAGACCGAGTTCCTGAAGAGCCTGGGCGCCGCCGAGGTGATGGCGCGCGAGGAACTCTCCGCGCCGGGCAAGCCGCTGGCCAAGGAACGCTGGGCCGGCGTCGTGGATTCCGTCGGCAGCCACACCCTGGCCAACGCCTGCGCGGGCGTGCGCTACGGCGGCGCGGTGGCCGCCTGCGGGCTGGCGCAAGGCATGGACTTTCCGGGCAGCGTGGCGCCCTTCATCCTGCGCGGCATCACGCTGTACGGCATCGACAGCGTGATGGCACCGATGGCGCGGCGCAGCGAGGCCTGGGCGCGACTGGCGCGCGATCTCGATCTGGCCAAGCTCGACGCACTGACCACCGAGACCTCGCTCGAAGGCGCGCTGGCCTCCGGCGCAGACATCCTGGCCGGCCGCGTGCGCGGGCGGCTCGTGGTGGACGTAAACCGCTGAAAGTGCGGCACCGGCCATGAAGATCGTCTGCATCGGTGGCGGCCCGGCGGGCCTGTACTTCGGGCTGCTGATGAAGCGGCTGAACCCGGCGCACGACATCACGGTGGTCGAGCGCAACCGCGCCTACGACACCTTCGGCTGGGGCGTGGTGTTCAGCGACGCCACGATGGACCACATGCGCCAGTGGGACGGCGAGAGCGCCGACGCCATTGAGGCGCAGTTCGCGCACTGGGACGACATCGAGCTGCAGTTCAAGGGCCGAACCATCCGCTCGGGTGGCCACGGCTTCGTGGGCATCGGGCGCAAGAAACTGCTGAACATCTTGCAGGCCCGCTGCGAAGCACTCGGCGTGAAGCTGGTGTTCGAGACCGAGGCCGACGCCGACGAGGGCTACCCCGACGCGGACCTCGTGGTCGGCAGCGATGGCATCAACTCGCGCATCCGCAGCAAGTACGCCAGCGTCTTCAAGCCCGACATCGTGACGCGGCCCAACCGCTTCATCTGGCTCGGCACGAAGAAGCGCTACGAGCCCTTCACCTTCATCTTCGAGAAGACGGAACACGGCTGGTTCCAGGCCCACGTCTACAAGTTCGACGACGAGACCAGCACCTTCATCGTCGAGTGCCCCGAGGCGGTGTGGCTCGCGCACGGCTTGGAGCAGGCCAGCCCCGACGACAGCATCGCCTTCTGCGAGCGCCTCTTCGCGCGCGATCTGCAAGGCGCGAAGCTGCTGAGCAACGCCCGCCACCTGCGTGGCAGCGCCTGGCTCAACTTCCAGCGCATCACCTGCGAGCAGTGGGTTCACCACAACGGCCACCAGCACGTGGTGCTGATGGGCGATGCGGTGCACACGGCGCACTTCGCCATCGGCTCGGGCACCAAGCTGGCACTCGAAGACGCCATCGAGCTGACGCGCCAGTTCCAGCTGCTGGGCGACCGCGCGGAGTGCATCCCGCAGGTGCTGGCGGCCTACCAGGCACTCCGCCGCGTGGACGTGCTGCGCATCCAGAACGCGGCCTGGAACGCGATGGAGTGGTTCGAGGTCTGCGGCGAGCGCTACTGCGACCAGCTCGAGCCCGAGCAGTTCATGTACAGCATGCTCACGCGCAGCCAGCGCATCAGCCACGAGAACCTGCGCCTGCGCGACAAGGCCTGGCTCGACGGCTTCGAGCACTGGTTCGACGCCAAGGCAGGCCTGCGGGCCGCCGTGCCGGTGCCCCCGATGTTCACGCCCTTTACCGCGCGCGGCGTGACGCTGAAGAACCGCGTCGTCGTCAGCCCGATGGCGCAGTACAGCTGCCACGACGGCGTGCCGGCCGAGTTCCACCTCGTGCACCTGGGTGCGCGCGCCATGGGCGGCGCCGGCCTCGTGATGGCCGAGATGACCTGCACCAGCGCCGATGCCCGCATCACGCCCGGCTGCCCGGGCCTGTGGAACGACAGCCAGCGCGACGCCTGGAAGCGCATCGTCGACTACGTGCACCGCGAAAGCGACGCGCGCATCGGCGTGCAGCTGGGCCACGCCGGTGCCAAAGGCAGCAGCAACGTGCCCTGGCAGGGCGCGGGTGCCGACCAGCCGCTCGATGGCGGCGGCTGGCCGCTCATCGCCGCCAGCGCCCTGCCCTACCTGCGCGGCGGCACGCTGCCGCGCGAGATGAACCGCGACGACATGGACCGCGTGATCGCCGACTTCACAGCCGCCACGCGCCGCGCCGCGGAGGCCGGCTTCGACTGGCTCGAGCTGCACGCGGCGCACGGCTACCTGCTCTCGGGCTTCATCTCGCCGCTCACCAACCAGCGCAGCGATGCCTACGGCGGCACACTGGCCCACCGGCTGCGTTTTCCGCTTGAGGTGTTCGCCGCAGTGCGCCAGGCCTGGCCGGCCGACGTACCCATCAGCGTGCGCATCAGCGCGCATGACTGGGTGCCGGGCGGCATCACGCCGGCCGATGCGGTGGAGATCGCGCGCGCCTTCAAGGCGGCGGGCGCCGACATGATCGACTGCAGCTCCGGCCAGGTGAGCGCCGAGCAGAAGCCGAGCTACGGCCGCATGTACCAGGCGCCGTTTGCCGACCGCGTGCGCAACGAGGCCGGCATCGCCACCATCGCGGTGGGCGCCATCACCGAGGCCGACCACGTGAACAGCATCATCAGCGCCGGCCGT